>CANBRV010000192.1 GCA_947372005.1 Comamonadaceae bacterium
AATTAATTAGGGTCTGTCCCCAATTAATTGACTTCAAAAATCTTTATCATCGGGTAACTACTAATTTTTGCGAGGTGTTGCCATGTCCGAAATAACCTTTAACCAACCTAGTCTTTACGATCCCGCCAACGAGCATGACGCTTGCGGTGTAGGTTTTGTGGCGCATATCAAGGGGCAAAAGTCACACGCCATCGTTAGCAACGCACTTAAGATTTTAGAGAACCTTGACCATCGGGGCGCGGTTGGCGCAGACAAGCTCATGGGCGACGGCGCTGGTATTTTGATTCAATTGCCAGATGCGCTCTACCGCGAAGATATGGCCAAGCAAGGCGTGACGCTGCCACCCGCAGGCGAGTACGGCATGGGCATGGTGTTTTTGCCTAAAGAGCATGCCAGTCGCATGGCTTGCGAGCAAGAGATGGAACGCGCCATCAAGGCAGAAGGACAGGTGTTTTTGGGCTGGCGCGATGTGCCTGTAGATCGTGACATGCCGATGTCTCCCACCGTGCGCGAGAAGGAGCCCATCCTGCGCCAAGTGTTTATTGGCCGCGGCAACGATGTCATCGTGCAAGACGCTCTAGAGCGCAAGCTGTATGTGATCCGCAAAACCGCCAGCGCAGCGATTCAAAACTTAAAGCTTAAGCACAGTCATGAGTACTACGTGCCGAGCATGTCCAGCCGTACAGTCATCTACAAAGGTCTTTTGCTGGCCGATCAAGTGGGCACCTACTACTTAGACTTGAAAGATCCACGCTGCGTATCAGCACTGGGACTCGTGCATCAGCGCTTCTCCACCAACACCTTCCCCGAGTGGCCACTCGCGCATCCGTATCGCTACGTGGCGCACAATGGCGAAATTAATACCGTCAAGGGCAACTACAACTGGATGAAAGCCCGTGAAGGCGTGATGTCCTCGCCCGTACTGCAAGCCGATTTACAAAAACTCTACCCAATTAGCTTTGCTGATCAATCTGACACCGCCACATTTGATAACTGCTTAGAGCTGCTCACAATGGCGGGCTATCCACTTGCTCAAGCCGTCATGATGATGATCCCTGAGCCGTGGGAGCAGCACACCACCATGGACGAGCGCAGAAAAGCTTTCTACGAATACCACGCGGCCATGATGGAGCCATGGGATGGTCCTGCTTCCATCGTGTTCACAGACGGCCGCCAAATTGGGGCAACTCTTGACCGCAATGGCCTGCGTCCAAGCCGCTACTGCATTACCGATGACGATCTCGTCATCATGGGCTCTGAGTCGGGCGTATTGCCCGTGCCTGAGAGCAAAATTGTCCGCAAATGGCGCTTGCAGCCTGGCAAGATGTTTTTGATCGACCTTGAGCAGGGTCGCATGATTGACGATGAGGAACTTAAAGCCAATCTCGCCAATAGCAAGCCATACAAACAATGGATTGAAAATTTACGCATTAAGTTAGATGATGTTAACTTTGCTGAGCGCCGTGCCGCACGCAGCAGCGCTTCTACACAACAGTTCAGTGCAAAGCGCATTACCGACCGCGTCAATTTATTAGATCGCCAGCAAGCGTTTGGTTTTACGCAGGAAGACATTAAGTTTCTTATGGCGCCAATGGCAGCCAATGGCGAAGAAGGCATTGGCTCGATGGGCAACGACAGCCCACTCGCCGTGCTGTCTTCTAAAAACAAACCGCTCTTTAGCTACTTTAAACAGCTATTTGCGCAAGTGACCAATCCGCCGATTGACCCGATCCGCGAAGCCATTGTGATGTCACTCGTCTCATTTATTGGCCCTAAGCCTAATTTATTGGACATTAACCAAGTCAATCCGCCTATGCGGTTAGAGGTGAGTCAGCCTATTTTAAATTTTGCTGATATGGCAAAGCTGCGCAATATTTCA
This sequence comes from Comamonadaceae bacterium, assembly GCA_947372005.1. GTDB lineage: Bacteria > Pseudomonadota > Gammaproteobacteria > Burkholderiales > Burkholderiaceae_C > JASGCK01. The sequence continues at coordinate 1,880 of CANBRV010000192.1, forward strand.
ACGCATACGCAAGGTAAATTCAAAAGCACAACCTTAGACATCACCTACCCACTGGCTTGGGGACATGAAGGCGTAGAGGCTAAGTTGGCATCGCTTTGCGCCGAAGCTGTGGATGCGATCAAGTCAGGTAGTAACATTTTGATCATTAGCGACAAAGCACTCACGGCTACGCAGATCGCCATTCCTGCTCTTTTAGCGCTCTCCGCCATTCATCAGCACCTTGTGCGAGATGGCCTGCGAACAGCAGCAGGGCTTGTTGTAGAAACAGGCACGGCACGCGAGGTGCATCACTTTGGCGTTTTGGCTGGCTATGGCGCAGAAGCTATTCATCCGTATCTCGCCATGGAAACCTTGCAAGATCTCCACAAAGATTTAGAGGGTGATTTATCTGCTGAGAAGGCAATTTATAACTACGTCAAAGCCATTGGTAAAGGCCTATCGAAGATCATGTCCAAGATGGGCGTGTCTACCTACATGAGTTACTGCGGTGCGCAGCTGTTTGAGGCTATCGGCATCAACACCGAGACGGTCAAAAAATACTTCACGGGCACGCCAACGCGTGTGGAAGGTATTGGTATTTTTGAAATTGCCGAAGAAGCCATTCGCACCCACAAAGCCGCGTTTAGCGACGACCCCGTCCTCGCCTCGATGCTGGAGACTGGCGGCGAATATGCTTGGCGTGCCCGCGGTGAAGAGCACATGTGGACGCCCGATGCGATTGCCAAGTTGCAGCACAGCACACGGGCCAACAACTGGAACACTTACAAAGAGTACGCACAAATCATCAACGACCAAAGCAAGCGCCACATGACGCTGCGTGGCTTGTTTGAATTCAAGGTCGATCCATCTAAAGCCATCTCTGTAGACGAAGTCGAGTCGGCTAAAGACATTGTGAAACGCTTTGCCACAGGCGCCATGTCGCTTGGTTCTATTTCCACCGAAGCCCACGCCACACTGGCTGTGGCTATGAACCGCATTGGCGGTAAGAGCAATACAGGCGAAGGCGGCGAAGATCCAGCACGTTATCGCCAAGAACTCAAAGGCATCCCGATCAAGCAAGGTCAGATGATGTCCGACCTGCTTGGCAAAGAGGTCTTTGAAGTTGATTACGCACTCAACGCGGGCGACTCCATGCGCTCCAAAATCAAGCAAGTCGCGTCGGGTCGATTTGGCGTGACGGCGGAGTACCTCTCGTCGGCTGACCAAATTCAAATCAAAATGGCGCAAGGCGCCAAGCCAGGCGAAGGCGGTCAATTGCCAGGCGGCAAAGTGTCCGAGTACATCGGCAAACTGCGTCACTCTGTGCCTGGCGTGGGCTTGATTTCTCCGCCTCCGCATCACGACATTTATTCGATTGAAGATTTGGCGCAGCTGATTCACGATTTAAAAAATGTCGCACCGCATGCCGATGTCAGCGTCAAACTCGTCTCTGAAATTGGTGTCGGCACGATTGCTGCTGGCGTTGCCAAGTGCAAAGCCGATCACGTGGTGATTGCAGGACATGATGGTGGCACAGGCGCATCGCCTTGGTCATCCATCAAACACGCAGGTAGTCCATGGGAAATTGGACTAGCAGAAACCCAGCAAACCCTTGTGCTGAATGGTCTGCGAAGCCGTATCCGCGTGCAAGCTGACGGTCAAATGAAGACAGGACGCGACGTGGTGATTGGCGCACTACTCGGCGCAGATGAGTTCGGTTTTGCAACTGCACCGCTAGTGGTCGAGGGTTGCATCATGATGCGTAAGTGCCACTTGAACACTTGCCCTGTGGGCGTTGCCACGCAAGACCCGCTCTTGCGTCAAAAGTTTGCAGGCAAGCCAGAGCATGTCGTCAACTATTTCTTCTTCATTGCCGAAGAGGCACGCCAAATCATGGCGCAGCTCGGTATCCGCAAGTTTGACGACCTAATTGGCCGCGCTGATTTGCTAGATACACAAAAAGGCATTTCGCACTGGAAAGCCCAAGGACTGGACTTCTCACGCTTGTTAGCCGTGCCAAACGTTGCTGCAAACGTCGCAAAATTCCATATCGAGAATCAAAACCACGGATTAGAAAAAGCACTCGACAACATCTTGATTGAAAAATCTAAGCCTGCGATTGAACGCGGTGAAAAAGTCAAATTTATCGAGCAAGCTCGCAACGTGAACCGCTCAGTCGGTGCGATGTTGTCGGGTGCAGTCACCAAGGTGCATCCAGAAGGCTTGCCAGACGACACCATTCACATCCAGTTGGAGGGCACAGGCGGTCAATCCTTTGGTGCGTTCTTGGCCAAGGGTATTACGCTGTACCTGATTGGTGACGCCAACGACTACACAGGCAAGGGCTTATCCGGAGGCCGTGTGGTGGTGCGCCCAAGCATCGACTTTAGAGGCGACCCAACCAAGAACATTACGACAGGCAACACGGCGCTCTACGGCGCAACGAGTGGCGAAGCGTTCTTTAGTGGCGTAGCTGGCGAGCGCTTCGCCGTACGCTTATCTGGCGCAACCGCAGTGGTCGAGGGAACTGGCGACCACGGCTGCGAGTACATGACGGGCGGTACGGTCGCCGTGCTTGGTAAAACAGGCCGGAACTTCGCTGCAGGCATGAGTGGCGGTATCGCCTATGTCTATGACGAGGATGGCACGTTTGCCGAGCGTTGCAACACGGCGATGGTGAGCATGGAAAAGGTACTCACGGCTAAAGAGCAAGAAACGAAGATCGACAAAGTCATATGGCATAAGGGCTTGGCGGATGAAGCGCAGCTTAAAACATTGCTCGAAGATCACCACCGCTGGACGGGTAGCAAGCAAGCGCGAGCGTTGCTAGACAACTGGGCTACAGCGTTACCCAAGTTCGTGAAAGTATTCCCTAACGAATACAAGCGTGC
>CANBRV010000193.1 GCA_947372005.1 Comamonadaceae bacterium
CTGCAATAGCGCAAGTACCAAACTCACGTTGGCCACTAAAAACACAGGCACAGCGACGATGTGAATCAGTAGATTGAGCTTGGACGCGTGGAACCGTGAGTAATCCGTCCATTGCCAGCGGATAAGTTCTGTGGGGGACATAGTGACTCTTTTTTAAAATTTTGATTGGCTCAATTCCTCAAACACCCTTGCATAAAACGCATGGCGCGAGGGACTGATGGCTGTGTCCACTGGCTCTTCCGACACGTTTGCCAGCACCGCGCACTGCGGCTCTTGGAGATGTTTACAGTTATAAAAACGGCACTGCCCATCGTACTGCGCGAAGTCGGGCATCAGCTTTGCCAGCAGCATTTTGTCCACATGGTGCAGGCCGAATTCTTGAAAACCGGGCGAGTCAATCACAGCGCTTTGTTTACTCTCGTCTAACCAAAACCAGCTCGTGGTGGTGGTGGTGTGCTTGCCTGAATTGAGTGCCGTGGAAATCTCGCGCGTGGCTAAGTCGGCATCGGGTAATAAAAGATTAATCAGCGAGCTTTTGCCTACGCCCGACGCGCCCATGACGAAGGTAGTTTTGCCTGTTAGCAGAGTCATTAATGTCTCGCGAGCCCCCTCATCTTGTTTTATCTGCTTGGCCTGCACCTGTGCCGAATCCACATCTGCTTTAGGCTTGATGGCCAGCCCCAGCACCTCGTAGCCCATGCGTTTGTAGGGTGCAAGGCGCACCATGGCTTCATCAAACGGCACAGTCAAATCAGCTTTGTTGAGCACGATGATGGGTTTGATTTTGGCGGCTTCGCAAGAGATCAAAGCCCTTGCGAGTTGACTCTCGGAGAACACGGGCTCGGCGGCGAGAACGAAGAGCACTTGGTCTAGATTGGCAGCGAACTGCTTGCTGCGAATGTCGTCTTGGCGATAGAGCAAATTGCGGCGCTTGTCTATTTTTTCAATCGTGCCCTCATCCGTACTAGCTTGCCACTGCACACGATCGCCCACCACACATTGATTTTTTTTGCCACGTGCATGGCAGATGACGCGCTCACCCGTAGCAGTTTCTACGACGACGTGATGGCCGTGCGAGCCAACGACTAAACCAGCACTCAAGCTGTCAGCCTCGCTAATCTCTCAGTCGCAGGTGGATGCGAAGCATAGAAGCTCATATAAAGCGGATCGGGCGTGAGGGTGGATGCGTTGTCCTCGTACAGCGTGAGCAGCGCCGAAGCCAGCGCCGCGCCATTGCTGTGTTTAACCGCATAGGCATCGGCTTCAAACTCGTCTTTGCGTGAGAAGTAGGAAAACACGGGCGTCACAAAAAACATAAACACAGGCACGGCAATCATGAAGAGCAAAAGCGCCAACGCATCGTTGCTGCCCGTCAAAGAGGGCTGCACACCCAGCCCTGTATAGAACCACGTCTGCGTGGCAAGCCAGCCCAGTAAGGCAAAGCCCGCAAACGAGACCACAAACTGCACCACCATCCGTTTGATGATGTGTTTGTGGTGCGCATGACCGAGTTCGTGCGCCAGCACGGCTTCCATCTCGTCATGGTTGATTTGCTTGAGCAGCGTGTCGTAAAACACTACGCGCTTAGTAGAGCCGAAGCCGACAAAAAATGCATTGGAATGCGCGGAGCGTTTGCTGCCATCCATCACAAAAAATCCGCTGGCATTAAAGCCGCAGCGTTGCATGAGTGCCGTGACGCGTGCCTTCAAAGCTTCATCCTCTAACGGGGTAAATTTATTAAACAGCGGCATGATGACGGTAGGTGCAATCCACATCATGAACAGGCTAAACAAAGTCAGCGCACCCCAAGCCCAGAGCCACCAGTTTTGTCCCGCAGCGCCCATCAGGTAGAGCACCAGAGCGATGAGCGGCAAGCCAATCACAGCGCCCAAGAGCACGCCTTTGACCAAATCGACTGCCCACGTCTTCCAAGTCGTTTTATTAAAACCAAAACGTTCTTCGAGCACAAAGGTTTGATACAGCGACAGCGGCAAGTCGATGGCAGAGCCTACCACCGTAAAGAGCAGTAAGAGGGTGATTTGCTGCCAGAAATTTGATCCCATCCAGTCGAGCACCGAGGCGTTTAAGAGTGCGAGTCCACCCAAGAGCGTCCAGCCCAAAAGCACAATGCATCCCAGCACGTCCTCCCAAAAGCCAAGGCGTGATTTAGCCAGCGTGTAGTCGGCTGCCTTCTCGTGATTTGCTTGCGAGACCTTATTAGCAAAGGCTTTGGGCACTTCGCCTCTGTGCAGAGCCACGTGTTTGGCTTGGCGCAACGTGAGGTAGGCGCGTGCCAAAAAGCCAGCTAGTAGAGCAATAGCAAAACAAAGCGTAAAGAGATAAGAAGTTGTCATGCCCCGATTATCGGTGTACGGGTTTATCGGTTCACATCAAATAACACTGCGCCCTTTTTGAGCACGCTCTTGGCAATCACACCGCGATGAATTTCGCTGGTGCCATCAAAGATACGGTAGATGCGGGCATCGCGGTAGTAGCGCTCAATTGGCAGCTCTTTGCAAAATCCCATGCCACCAAAAATTTGAACAGCGCGGTCAACGACTCGACCCAATGTTTCGGCGGCATAGACTTTGACCATCGCAATTTGCTCACGTGCGTCTAAGCCCTGATCCAGCATCCATGCCGCGTGATAGACCATCCAGCGTGCCGCGTTGATCTCGATCACGCTGTCGCTAATCTGTTGTTGCACCATTTGGAAATCACCAATTTTGGTATTAAACTGATGTCGATCGCTTGCATAGTTCACCATCAGCTCGCACACATGACTAGCTTTGCCTACGGCGCGTGCTCCCACTTGCGCAAGGCGCACCACGTTAAGCGCCCCCATTGCCAGCTTAAAACCCTGCCCTTGCTCGCCCAGCAAGGCGGTACCCTCTAGTTGCACGTTGTCAAAAAATTGTTCCACATGTGGCGTACCGCGCAGACCCATCATCTTTTGGTCTTTGCCAAGCGTAAAGCCTGCGAGCCCTTTGTCCACCATGAACATGCTGATCTCTTTTTCTCCTGTCTTGGCTGATACGAGAAAGAAATCGCTCCACAGTCCATCGCTGATAAAGTGTTTGCTACCGTTCAGAACCCATCCTTTGTCGTTTTTCTCAGCACGCGTTTTAATGCCCGCTGCATCAGAACCTGCACCAGGCTCAGTAATCGCAATCGCGCAGGTACGCGTGCCAGCAACGGTGGGTTTGAGCCAACGCTCTATTTGTTCGCCCTTGCAATGCAACAGCGGCTCGTACACATTGCCGAAGGCACGGCGAATGAGGTAGTCGCTGGTGTGGCCAAACTGCTCTTCGCACAGGATGCGGTCTAAGTTGGAAAGACCTGCTCCGCCGAGGCTTACACCTTCAAATGTCTCCGGCATATTCATGCCGTAAAGCCCTAGGTTTTTGGCTTTGCGGTAAATAGTCTTAGCTTTTTCTTTGGCAAGTTCGCCATTGGTTTCTAGCTCGTCCTCTAAGGGCTTGAGCTCTTCAGCAATGAAACGGCGCACCGTTTCAATCATCATTTTTTGTTCGTCATTTAAAGCGAAATCCATGGCCTAGCCTTCCAAAAATTTTTGTGTTTTGTGCAAACAATGCTGCGCCCATTCAAGCGCTGTCATCTGCGCCATACGCGCTTTGTGCACGACTTCTACGCTAATCGGCAAATTGCTTGGCAATGCGGCAAACAGGCCATGTACATCGATCAAGCCTTCACCAGGCTGCAAGCGCTCTTCGCGCGCGCTGTGAATCATCTGCTCCGTCGTGAAGTCCGTGCCCGCCTCGGCATCGCAAATCTGCGCGTAATGCAGCAGTTCGCGTGGAATCGCTTTAATGTCTGCAAGCGTTGTGTGCGAGCGTCCAAAGTGCAATGCATCCACCAAAATGCCTGCATTACTTGGGCTACCCGCTGATTGAATGACACGCAGCGCATCGTTCGCAGATCGAACTGCCGTCCACGGCATAAACTCTAAATCGGCAGTAATTCCGTAAGGTTGCATGAATTCGCAAAGCCGCGCGTAACTCTCCGCCAAACGGGGTTCGTCTGGGTCATCTCCTGCTACCAACACGGCCTTGGCGCCTAGCGCCGCTCCCACATCTAAAAGTGGGCGATAGACAGCAGGATCAAAAATTTCCCCAATACGGATGATCTCTAAATCGAACACTCCCACGCCCGTGTCCTTTTGCGCGGCAAGCGTTTCGCGCAGTACCTCAGGCTTGTCAATTAGGAATTGCTGAGGGGCGCCAGGGGCATTTGGCCAGAGTCGAAGCCCTACAAAGCCATAGCCCGCTTGGCTTGCAACGCGAATGGCCTCAGGCGGCGTGCAAGTGTAGGACGTGAGGTAGGCGAGGGAATAAGAGCGAGGCATGAAATTACTTGAGTGGCGAAGTAGCGGTTGGCATGGCGATTGTTGAAGTCATGTTTGTGGTCAAAAAAGCAGGCCCGCCCTTGGGTGGCCAAATGCCTTGCGCCACGGCGTCAGCGCGTGCGAGGCTACGCGCATTCAAACTCGGATACGCCCAGATATTGGTAAAACGAAGCGGACCATCCAGCGCCACCATCGCCACCAAGCAGGGCGAAATTTTGTCCCGCAGTGGCGCAAACTCTTGCCACAAATCAATGGTGGGTTGCACGCCACCGGGTTTGATGCCGTAGGTACGAATCTCGTACACAGGACCAACTGCGCGTGTCTCAGAGCTTGGGCGCACGGGCTTCATCCAAGGGAAGCCTTGGTAGCTGTGCTGTTCG
>CANBRV010000194.1 GCA_947372005.1 Comamonadaceae bacterium
CCTTTGTTGTCAAAAAACAAAAAGTACACCATCTGTGCAAACGCCATCGTCACCATGATGAAGTAAATGCCATGCGTGCGCACGACAAAGAATCCAATGATGAGTGCGGCAAGACTGGATGCGAGCACAGCCAGTGGAAGCGTCCACCACAGGCTGACCGCCGATCCCTCGGGTGTGAGGAAAGCGAGGGCATAGCCAGCGAGGCCAAAGTAAGCGGCGTGACCCAGAGAGACTAACCCCGTCACACCTTGCAACAGATCGAGACTCATGGCAAAGATGGCCAAAATCATCATCCGCGTGACCATCTCTTTGTAGAAATCAGATCCCAAAGAATCAGAGATAAATGGGAAAGCGAAAAGGCAGAGCAAAGCCACAACCAGCGTGGCCTGCAGGCCTTTGGGTAGGATTTCCAAATTGGCTTTTAGTTGACTCATACGGCATTCATGCTTTGAATAATCCCTCAGGCTTCCACAGCAAAACAGCAGCCATCAAGATGTACACCAGCATCCCCGAAATCGAAGGCAGCAGTACCTTGCCAAAGGTGTCTACAAACCCTACCAAGAGCGCGGCAATGAGCGCACCGCGCACCGAGCCAATACCGCCAATCACCACCACCACAAAGCACATGATGAGTACGCTCGACCCCATGCCAGGATAGACGCTGCTTATGGGGGCTGCAATCATGCCTGCCACCGATGCCAGCGCCACACCCAGCGCAAACACCACGGCATGAATCAGCTTGATGTTGATACCAAGTGCCTCTGCCATATCGCTGTTGAATGCACCTGCACGAATTTTCATGCCCAGTTTGGTTTTACTTATCAGCCAATACAGCCCCAATGCAAGTGCCACACAAATGCCCGACATTGCCAAGCGGTAAACAGGATAAGAGAGGGTATCGGTTAGCGGAATCGATGCAGAGAGCAGATTAGGAATCGCGACGCCATGCACGTCATCTCCCCACAGCATGGAGCGCAGCTCTTCAAAAATGTAGATCAGGCCAAAGGTCAAAAGCACCTGATCGAGATGATCGCGCTCATAAAAGTGACGGAACAACAGCCACTCGAGCAGCAATCCAAACACGACTGAGAGCAGCGTGCCCACGAAGATGGCCAAGGTGAGGCTACCAAAGAGTCCACTGAATGCGTACGCAAGGTAAGCACCCAGCATATAAAAGCTGCCATGCGCCAAATTGACCACGCCCATGATGCCAAAAATCAGCGTCAAACCCGCCGCCAGCATGAACAGCAAGAGACCGTACTGGACGCTATTGAGTAGCTGAATAAGAAAGGTTGGGAAATCCATCACCATGGGTGATTAGCCCATCTTGCAACCCGTGCCAGGATCCGCAAGCCCTTTAATGGCAAGCCCTAGCACTTTGTTTTCGCCGTTTTTCACTTGGCGCAAATAGATGTCTTGCACCACGTTGTGCGAAGGACTCATTTTCCATTTGCCTCGTGGACTGTCAATCACGGCTGTCTCCATCGCTTTATAGAGAGCAGCTTTTTTGCTGAAATCGCCGTCCACAGCGGCCGCTCCTTTGGCTAGCAAGTACGCCGTGTCATAGCCTTGCACGGCATACACGTCGGGTTGCATTTTGAACATTTTTGCATAGGCTAAGCGGAAAGCCTTGTTCTTGGGCGTGTCCAGCGCATCGCTGTAATGCATGGTGGTGACAACGCCTTCAGCCGCTGCGCCTGCTGCTTCTAACGTGCCTTCGGTCAGCGTACCCGCGCCGTACAGTGGAATCTTATTTTTGAGTCCTGATGCCGCGTAGTCCTTCATAAACTTTGCTGCGCCTGCGCCTGCAAAAAAGCAAGCCACGGCATCGGGTTTGAGCGCGGCAATTTCAGTCAGCAGCGCTTGAAATTCGACGCTAGGGAAGGGCGCCCAGAGTTCCTTGGTAATCACGCCGCCTTTGGGTACAAAGCCCTCTTTAAAGCCTTCAAGCATTTCTTCGCCTGCCGTGTACTTCCAAGAAATCCAGACAACCTTCTTCAAACCCTTAGCCAGCAAGGCGCTGCCCAGTGCGTAGGTTTGCTGGTAACTGGTATACGACGTGCGAAAAACATTGGGCGCGCACAGTGAACGTGTCGCGGCATGCAAGGCTGCGGTTGGGATGATGCTCAGCACACCGCTTTCGCGAGCTACTTTTTGGATGCCGAGTTGCACGCCTGAATGTACCGAACCCACCAGCACATCGACCTTATCTCGCTGGACGAGTTTGTTGGCGTTTTCAATCGCCTTGGCAGGATCGGACTCATCATCCACTTTGAAGAATTCGATTTCGCGCCCGCCAATCTTGCCGCCTAGCTCTTTCAAGCCGAGGTGGAAGCCGTTTTCAATCGCCACACCTAATTGAGCAAATGTTCCTGTGTAGGGCAACATGAACCCAATGCGAAGCTTGACTGGTGGTGTTTGTGCTCTGGCTGTTAGGGCTACAAGACTGCTTGTGGCTGCACCTGCAATCACAAAACTAGACGATAAAAGCTGACGACGCGAACGAATCATGAGAACTCTAAAAATACTAAATTAAGCTAATTTGCAACCAGCGCCAGAGTCGGCTAATGCTTTCGCCGCGACTCCTAGCACTTTGTTTTCCTTGTCTTTCACCACGCGCAAATAGATGTCTTGCACTGGGTTATGGGCATTGCTCATCGTCCATTTGCCACGCGGACTATCAATCACAGCACCTTGCAAAGCCTTGTAGAGTGGCGCTTTGTTGGTCAAATCGCCTTTGACGGCGTTGGCACCTTGAATGAGCAAGAGTCCCGTGTCATAACCTTGGACGGCGTAAACGTCTGGCTGCAGTTTGTAGGTTTTGGCATAGGCAAGGCGGAAGGCCTTGTTACGCGGCGTATCTAAAGAGTCGCTGTAGTGCAGCGTTGTCATCACACCATTGGCTGCAGGACCTGCCGCATCTAAAACGCCTTCTGTTAAAAAGCCAGAGCCATATAGAGGAATCTTGCCCTGCAGGCCTGCTGCTGCATAGTCTTTCATAAACTTAGCCGCGCCGCCGCCTGCAAAGAAGCACGCAACCGCATCAGGCTTTAGTGCCGCAATCTCTGTCAAAAGCGCTTGAAATTCAACATTAGGGAATGGCAGGCCGAGCTCTTTCACAATCGTGCCGCCTGCAGCAAGGTAGCTTTCTTTGAAACCTTCAAACGCTTCGTCACCAGCGGCATATTTCCAGCTAATCCACACCACGCGCTTGTGCCCTTTTTCAGCAACGACTTTACCCAACGCTTTGGTGGGTTGTGAGTTAGTGAAAGATGTGCGGTAAACGTTTAAAGCGCAAAGCCCCCGTGTGGCGGCATGAACGCCTGCATTGGGAATGAGGCTCAGCACGCCAGAGTCACGGGCCACCTTGTGGATACCCATTTGCACGCCAGAGTGAACCGTACCAATAATGACATCCACCTTGTCGCGCTGTACCAGCTTGTTCGCGTTTTCAATGCCTTTAGCTGGCTCGGACTCGTCGTCCACTTTAAAGAACTCGACTTCACGACCGCCTAGTTTGCCGCCTTGTTCATTCAAAGCCATGCGAAAGCCGTTTTCAATGGCAACGCCTAGCTGGGCAAACGTGCCTGTGTAGGGCAGCATTAAGCCAACGCGCAGCTTGCTTGTTTGGGCAGACGCAGTAGAAGCCAAAAATCCAGTAGAAGCCACGCCAGCTATGGCTGCGCCTTGGGACAAAACTTGACGACGAGTGGAGTTCATGAACATTCCTTAGTAAAAAAAAGATGCGAAACAATGCCTGAATCTTAAGCGTAGTGTCACTGAGGAGTGCATTATCGTGCTGATCTTGGCAACACTTGTGCACAATGTAGGATCGTTATTTATTCAAAATCACCATCATGGCAACACAAAAAGCACAATTTCAATGGGATGACCCGCTTCTCCTCGATTCGCAACTGACAGACGACGAACGCATGATTCGTGATGCGGCAAGAGCGTATTGCCAGGACAAGCTGTTGCCACGTGCTACGCTCGCCTTCCGCAACGAGTACACCGATCCCGCTATCTTTAAAGAGATGGGTGAGCTAGGACTTTTGGGCGCAACGATCCCAGAAGCCTACGGCGGGTCTGGCTTAGGCTATGTGGCGTATGGGCTCATTGCCCGCGAAGTCGAACGTGTGGACTCGGGCTATCGCTCGATGATGAGCGTGCAATCGTCCTTGGTCATGGTGCCGATTAACGAATTCGGCACCGAAGCGCAAAAGAAAAAATATCTACCCAAACTCGCCACAGGCGAATGGATTGGCTGCTTTGGACTGACTGAGCCCGATCACGGCTCCGATCCTGCATCGATGGCAACCCGTGCCAAGGCCGTGGACGGCGGCTATGTGCTCACAGGTAACAAGATGTGGATTTCGAACGCGCCGATAGCGGACGTGTTTGTGGTCTGGGCGAAATGCGTTGGCGGCGATCACGATGGTCGCATCAAAGGCTTCATCCTAGAGAAGGGCATGAAGGGGCTGTCCGCCCCTGCGATTCACGGCAAAGTGGGGCTGCGTGCGTCGATTACGGGCGAGATCGTGATGGATGGCGTGGAAATATCGGAGGCGCAAATGTTGCCTACCGTAGCGGGATTGAAAGGGCCATTTACTTGCTTAGACTCCGCCCGTTTTGGCATTGCTTGGGGTGCACTCGGTGCAGCCGAAGATTGCTGGTTTAGAGCGCGTCAGTATGTGCTTGATCGCAAGCAATTTGGCAGGCCGCTCGCTGCCAATCAACTAATTCA
>CANBRV010000195.1 GCA_947372005.1 Comamonadaceae bacterium
TAGTCGATTGAGATGCCGATTAATCTTGAGCGTGAACTCATACATATGGTCGCCTAAATACGCAAGCCATTTGGCGTGCTGTACGACAGCATCGAAGTAATCACCATGTGTGACCCACATCTTGCGACCATCTGCCAAGATGTGAACAGTTTCATCTAACACCTCCACGCCGCCAAAATGGTGCTCCACAAAATGCCGAGCGAACTCGTCATGGTTGCCTGGCACATAAATCACGCGGCAACCCTTGCGGGCTTTGCGAAGCAGTTTTTGCACTACATCGTTGTGCGCTTGCGGCCAATACCACTTGCCGCGTAATTGCCAACCGTCGACGATGTCACCTACCAAATAAAGGTAATCACTCTCGTTATCCTTTAAAAATTCTAGAAGCGCTTTAGCTTGACAGCCGGCCGTCCCAAGATGCAGATCGGAAATAAAAATCGCTCGGTAATGCATCCCTTCAATCCAGTTGGAAGTGTTTTTTGTAGCGTGGCGAGAGATCACTCATGCGTGCCATGACAGGCAAATCGGCTGAATTGAAATCGGCATCCCAAGCGGGAGGGCCAAGCACTTTAGTGCCAAGACGCAAATAACCTTTGAGCATGGCGGGGGGGTCGACATCTAGTGTGCTATTGAGTCCTTCGAGTGGCAACGGCGTACGCGGCGTGACATGCTCTTGGACGGGCGCAAGATGGGTTGTTGACAGTTTTGCCCACAAGCTAGCGGGCACATCGGCACCCATGTTCAGTGGGATGCTGGCGCAGCCAATCATGGCCGCAAAATTGTTACGAGCCATAAATTGAAATAATTCACGCCCAAGCGACATGATGACTCCGCCATGGCGAAAATCTTTATGGACGCAACTACGGCCTAGTTCGACCATGCTGTCCCTTTGCGCTCGCAAGCGAGTCAAATCAAACTCAGTGTCCGTATAGAAACACCCCACGCGCTTGGCTTGCACAGGTGTCAGCAAGCGATACGTTCCTACAACTTGTGCGGTATGAAGATCGCGCACGATGAGGTGCTCACAGTAATCATCAAACATGTCGATGTCGTGCTTAGGGTTGTCTTGCCTTGTTTTGAGCTTAGCCCCCATCTCTCCCGCAAACACGTCATAACGCAAGGCCTGTGCTTCGCGCACTTCGCTCAGATGTCGCGCCCACGTCACGGACAAACCTGCCTTATCTTCTGTTGTAACTGGCTGCTCCGCAGGCCGAGCAGGACGAGGGCATGGCAGCGCAGTCTCTAACTTAGACTTAAAAAACAAAGATGCTAACGAACCAGCAAAAGGCGCAGTGGGAGATGAAATTTCCAACATCAATAACTCCTTTAGTAAATAAATTTAGGTTCCAACAACACCGCCGTCTTTGCGGCGAATAGCAAGCGTTGCAGAGCGTGGTCGCCCAGCCTTTGCACCATCGGGCCACCGGCTAATCGCGAGTGGCTTATCAGGATCGGAGCGCTCACTAGCGGTCTCCCCTGGGTGCTGGATATTGACGAAAATGGTTCGCTGATCCGGCGTAAAGCTAATGCCCGTGAGCTCGCACCCCAAGGGACCCGTCAAAAAGCGCTTCATCTGCCCTGTCGCAGGATCAGCCACTAACATCATGTTGTTACCAAACACTTTGTAGATGCCTTGATTCATGACCGAGGTGGAAATATCAGTTTGAATCCACAAAAGGCCATTCGGCGCAAAGCGCAGACCATCGGGACAGCTAAAGATGTCGCCTTTAATCGTCCCCTGATGCTCAGGCTTAGCCATCGTAGGATCGCCCGCCAGCACAAAGTGTGTCCAGCGAAAGGTAGTTGCGGCCGCATCGTTACCATCTTCTTGCCAGCGCAAGATGTGCCCCATTTGGTTGTCTGCGCGTGGATTGGCGTCATCAGGTTGCTCGGAAGATGCCCGTCCTGCTTGGCCTCGCAGGTTGTTGTTGGTGAGTGTCACAAACACTTCTTTTGTTTTGGGGTGTACCGCAATCCATTCAGGTCTATCCATCCTGGTTGCACCGACCGCATCAGCAGCAGCGCGGCATTGAATGAGCACGTCGGCTTGCGTGGCAAAGCCATTCTCCGAAGTGAGTCCATTCATACCTTGCGTGAGCTCAACCCACTGCCCCATGCCTTTGGCATCAAACCGCCCCACATACAGCTTGCCCACATCTAAGATGTTTTTGTTGGCTGCAAAACCACCTGGGGCAACTTTATCCGTGCTGACAAATTTGTAGATGTACTCAAATTTTTCGTCATCGCCCATATAGACCACCGCGTAACCCTCTTTACTAACGGTGCAGGTTGCGCCTTCATGCTTGAAGCGACCAAGCGCTGTACGTTTAACGGGCATTTGGCTTGAATCTTTAGGATCAATTTCGACAACCCAGCCAAAGCGATGAGCCTCATTAGGTTCAACCGTTGAATCAAAACGCGTATCAAAATCGTGCCATTGATAACCCCAGCCTTTATTGCGCATGCCATAGCGGAGTTCTTGCGGCGTTGGCTTGGTGCTGGTGCTGAAGTAACCGTTCCAGTTTTCTTCGCAGGTCAGGTATGTACCCCATGGCGTTTGGCCTGCAGCGCAATTATTGAGTGTGCCCAGAACTCTTGTGCCACTTGGGTCGTAGCTGGTTTTCATAGCTTTATGACCTGCGGCTGCGCCACTGATTGCCATCATCGTATTAGCCGTTATCCGGCGTGCGTATTTTGACGACGGTAATACTTTCCAGCCATCAGCCTTGCGCTCCACTTCAATCACGCTAACTCCGTGCGCCTCTTGCGCTTTGCGTACTTTGATAGCACTCCAATTTTTCATGCCGTCAAGATGCAAAAGGCCGTCATCGGTGTACTCGTGATTAATGGCTAGCAAACCTCGGTTACCGTATTGACTAAGCGGGAAGTACTCCATGCCATCGTGATGCATGCCTGCTTGCAAAGACTGCTCTTGCCACGTATTACTAGCATCCAACTTGAATGCTGGGCGGCCCAGCTTGGCGCCGACTGGGTCACCCCAGCGATACAACACTTGCGCGTCGTACTCTGGCGGCACAACGACCTCATCGCTGTTTGACACAGGTACAGCGGTAAAGCCCAGCAGATCGCCCTTGGTTTTAGACAAAGACTCTGCTGCAGCCAACACGGCACTACTACCAGTCATACCTGTCAATAAGGTCACAGCAGCCAAGCTACTGCTAATCAATTGACGCCTTGTAGCATCGACCTCTTCCAGATACGGATTGTTGGCGGTATTCACACCGTCCGAGTTTTCAAATTTACCTGCATAGCTATCACTCATCACTGCACTCCTTGTTGTTACTTGGAATGAAGTGTGCAAAAAGGATGTGACGATTGCGTGTCGGATCCGTGACGATTGTGTGACGAACTTAGTTTTGCACCGCTGTATTGAAAATCATTTTGACGTTAAGCGGCGCTCCCGATTTATCTTTCACCGAGCTAATGGTTTTGTACGCGAGCGACTGAATGCGATCAGGCAATCTCACAAAATTATTTTTTTGCACCAGCTTGTCGCCATTCATAAAAGCCCATACAAAAAACTCTAGCGCCCGAGCAGTCTCCGCAGGGTGCTCGGTGTTTTTAGGGAAGAGCGCAAACGTGCCCATGGTGATCGGCCAAGCCCCTTCTCCTGATTGCTGGGTGAGCGTGCCTGCGAAACTACCTTTGCTGTACCAATCACTATGCGTAAGTGCCTCACGGAATCCCTGATTCGATGGCGACAAAAAATAACCTTGCGCGTTTTGTAATTGCGCACTTTTAAGCCCATTACTATGAACGTAACCATAGTCAACATAGCCAATTGCACCCAGCGTTGTCTTGACCGCTTGCACCACACCATCGCTGCCTTTTACACCGCTAAAGGTTTGTGGCCACATCAAACTGGTCTTCACACCAAACTTCGATGACCATACGGTGCTGACCTTGGCCAAATAATCTGCAAAGTTATAAGTAGTGCCTGATCCATCGCTTCGCACAATCACTTTAATTTTTAAATCAGGCAACTTCAAACTAGGATTCAATTGCTTGATTTGCAAATCATTCCAAACCGTAACTTCTCCCAAGAAAATGCGCGCCAATACAGCGCCATCTAGCCTGAGCGGTCGATCTCCTAGACTGGGTAAATTAACCACGGGCGCCACACCCGTAATGGCAATCGGAAACACCACAAGTCCCAGCTTATCAAGCTCCGTATGTGAAGGAGCTACATCCGAAGCGCCAAAATCAGTGGCGTTTTCACGAATCTTTTTTAAACCTGCCGATGAGCCGATGGATTCGTAAGTCACAGAGGAATAGCCCGACTTTTGATATTCGTGCGCCCAGCTTTGATAAATAGGCGCAGCAGAAGAAGACCCCGCGCCTTTGATGCTTTGACTAGCCGCAAAACCAACCGGTATAACGACCAACAAACTGCTAAACACGAAAGAATATATGGTCGTCATGAAATCTCTTAAGTTACCCAATCACTGGCGTTTGTAAACTTTTTATGTTTACAAAAAAATGTGTCAATTTGGTGACGATTTAAGTGCTGCACATTGATCAAACCAATTAATTCAACAATTCTACGAATATCATATAATTTAAATATGAAAGAAATTAATGCCATCCGCTCCCTCGCCGCTTTAGCGCAAGAAATGCGTCTACGAATCTTTCGTGCGCTGGTCGTCGCGGGCAATGACGGTCTTACGCCTAGCGGCCTATCCGA
>CANBRV010000196.1 GCA_947372005.1 Comamonadaceae bacterium
GACAAAACCAATCTGGTGGACATTGTGGGCACGGGCGGCGATGGCTCGCACACCTTCAATATCTCGACTTGCGCGATGTTTGTGGCGGCAGCGGCAGGAGCGCGGATTAGCAAACACGGTAGCCGTAGCGTGAGTTCGAAATCGGGCAGCGCCGATGTGCTGGAGAGCTTGGGCGTGAATATCAATCTTTCGCCCAGCCTTATCAGCCAAGCGATTGCAGACGTTGGCATTGGTTTTATGTTTGCGCCCAATCACCACCCCGCCATGAAAAACGTGGCGCCTGTTCGCAAAGAGCTAGGCGTTCGGACGATGTTCAACATCCTTGGGCCACTCACCAATCCTGCGGGCGCGCCCAACATTTTGATGGGCGTGTTTCATGCCGATTTGGTCGGCATTCAAATTCGCGCGTTGCAGCGCCTTGGCGCCGAGCACGCGCTGGTGGTGTACGGCAAAGACGGCATGGACGAAGTGAGTCTTGGCGCGGCGACGCTGGTGGGCGAGCTGAAGGACGGCGTGATTACAGAATACGAAATCCACCCCGAAGACTTTGGCATGGCGATGACCAGCTCGCGTGTGCTCCGCGTGGAAACGCCAGAGGCTTCCAAGGCGCTTGTGCTTAGCGTTCTGGCGAGCAATGGCTTGCAGCCTAATGCGGACGCGGCTTGCAGGGCTGCCACCGATATCGTCGTACTGAACGCAGGCGCAGCGCTGTACGCAGCGAACGTAGTGACGGACATTGGCGCAGGTATTGCATGCGCACGCGAAGCAATCAAAAACGGTGCGGCCAAGCGCAAGCTGGATGCATTTGTGCAATTTACAAATAAGGCAGCACTATGAGTGACATCTTGAAAAAAATCGTTGCGGTTAAGCACGAAGAGGTAGCCGCCGCCGTTAATGCCAAACCACTAGCGCAGGTACGTCGCGATGCCGAAAGTCGCGTTTTAACGCGCGACTTTGTGGGCGCGATGCGTGCCAAAGTTGCCAAGGGTCATGCCGCGGTGATTGCTGAGATCAAAAAAGCCAGCCCATCCAAAGGCGTACTGCGCGAGCAATTTGAACCTGCCGACATTGCACAAAGTTATGCCGAAGGCAATGGTGGTGGCAAGAGCGCCATCACCGCAGCTTGTCTTTCTGTGCTGACCGACAAGCAGTTCTTTCAAGGCTCCGTCGACTACCTCAAACAAGCACGTGCATCTGTACACTTGCCAGTGTTGCGCAAAGACTTTATGGTGGACGCGTATCAAATTTACGAATCGCGCGTGATGGGCGCCGACTGCGTGCTCTTGATTGCCGCGTGTTTGGATGATGCGCAGATGAAAGAGTTTGAAGCCATCGCCATGAGCCTTGATATGGCGGTTCTGGTAGAGGTACACGATGGCGCAGAGCTGCAGCGCGCACTCAAACTTAAAACGCCACTCATTGGCATTAACAATCGTAATCTGCGCACGTTTGAAGTCACTCTGGACACAACACTGGCGCTGATGAAAGACGTGCCAGCGGATCGCATCTTAGTGACCGAGAGCGGCATCATGACGACAGAAGATGTTGCCAAGATGCGCGGCGCTGGCGTGCACAGCTTCTTGGTTGGCGAAGCTTTTATGCGGGCGAAAGAGCCGGGGCTGGCACTTGCAGAACTCTTTATTTGAAGTCAGTGGTTTAGGCGCAAAGCCTCACCTGCAAAGCTGCGCGGGCGCGACGACCGCTTTTGTGTTTTCGTGCCCAGGTCAAAAAGAGGAATTGCTGGGTCACCCTTGCGCGGGTGCAACGGGGCGCAATTTGGATGCCGCACTACCTAAACTTCATGCACTGGCACCACAATTCTTTGCGTCCAGCAGCCGCGCTGCTTATGTACTGACGAACTCGTGGTCGCACATTGAATATCCTGCCAAGACAGGGCGATCAGAAGCAACGGCCGCTGAAATTCTGTCGCCTGATAACCTCGATCGACTTGAGGGCGAGCTTGTTGGAGTCACCACCATTTTAATTTGCGGGCAAAAAACCAAGCACGCTGTTTTGGAGCTGCAAGCGCAGGGGAGACTTTCGAGCGCAAAGGTTGCCATTGTGATGCACCTCTCGCCGCTGGCAGTCAATAGCTGCGCTGCTTGGCGCGGTAAATCGGGTGATGAACGCCTAGCACTATGGGCGGCTGACGCGATAGCGCAGCTTCGCACCCTGTAATGCGACAATTAGCATCATGACAACGCAGACTGAATCTATCAAAGCTTTAATGCAACGCCTAGGCAAAAATGCCCGCGAGGCCGCAACGGCTATGGCTCGCGCAGATAGCGACATTAAAAATAATGCGCTCAAAGCGTTGGCTCGGTTGCTGCGCGAAAACATCGCCGCACTTCAAATTGACAATGCGAAAGATTTAGAGCGTGCGGTGGCAAATGGCTTATCTGCGCCGATGATAGATCGCCTGAAACTCGACCCTAAAACGCTAGAAACTTGCGCCATAGGCTGCGAGCAACTGGCGGCGATGACTGACCCGATTGGTGAACTCACTGCATTTAAGACACAACCTTCGGGCATCAAGGTGGGGCAAATGCGTGTTCCGCTTGGCGTGTTCGGCATGATTTACGAGAGCCGCCCCAACGTGACGATTGAAGCGGCGAGTCTTGCCATCAAATCGGGAAACGCTTGCATTTTGCGCGGCGGCTCGGAGGCGATTGATTCCAACAAAGCCCTCGCCGCCCTTGTGCAGAAAGCCTTGGCGGTCAGCGGATTGCCTGAAACTGCCGTGCAACTGGTGCCCACGACTGACCGCGCTGCGGTTGGCGAACTCATCACCATGCCTGCGTTTGTGGATGTCATCATTCCGCGTGGGGGCAAGGGACTCATCGAACGCGTAAGCTTGGAGGCGAAAGTGCCCGTCATCAAACACTTGGATGGCAACTGTCACATCTACGTGGACGATGCCGCCGATTTGGCAATGGCAGTCAAAGTTTGCGACAACGCCAAAACACAAAAATATAGCCCTTGCAATGCAATGGAATCGCTCTTGGTTGCGCGCTCGGTTGCAGCAGAGTTTTTACCAAAAATCGCTGCTGTGTTTGCTGCTAAAGGCGTCGAGATGCGCTGCGATGATGAAAGCGCTCTACTGCTGCAAGCCAAGTCCAGCATGGCTTCCGAGGCCGATTGGTTTGAAGAATATCTCGCCCCCATCATCAGCATCAAAGTGGTGGATGGAGTCGATGCGGCGATTTCTCACATCAACCATTACTCCAGCCATCACACCGACAGCATCATTACGGCAAACGATGCGGCGGCGAAAAAATTTCTGCGCGAAGTGGACTCTGCCAGCGTGATGGTGAACGCCAGCACGCGTTTTGCCGATGGTTTTGAATATGGCCTTGGCGCCGAAATCGGCATCAGCACCGATAAATTCCACGCACGTGGCCCTGTAGGCATTGAAGGGCTCACATCTCTCAAGTACGTTGTACTTGGGAGTGGCGAAATAAGAACTTAACGTATCTTTTTGCGGGGTGATTCTTGCAACAAAGATTGCAACTCTCTCACCTTGCTATCCACAATTGCCGCATCTACGCTGTCGGCAGGTATTCCTTGTCGAATCAGGTCTTGCGCAGCCAAGTATTGCGCCAATGCCGCGCTATCGTCTAGCTGGGCCCGCAGCCCTTCAGCCGTTGCAATGTTTGACCGAATACGCTGATTTTGCCGAAGTTGGCTTTGCGCCAAAAAACTCCATGCATCAATATCCTTGGGATTACTACTCGTCCAATCTTGCAGGCGACTAGTCAACGCTTTCAGTGCTGCTGGCGCTGGACTAGATGCATTCAGTATCTGCTGCGCCGCATACAGCATTTCAATGCGCGAGCTACTCGCCAAATCAAGCGGCGGCGCAATGCTTGCGGCTTGCAGTTCGATACCTAACCAGCGCACAACATCCAGCGCAGCAGCGGGCGTGCGGATGGACGTACTGGCTTTGAGCCGTTCATAAAAAGCACGTGCACGGGGCGCATCTTTACTTTGCCAGCTAGCCAATGCAGCGGCGTAAAGCACAGCGATTCGATTCGGGTTTTGTGCCTCCACCAGATCGCCTTGTTGCACATACACCCGTAAGGCGTCAACGCTTAAATCGGCCAATACGCCTGCCCGAGCCGCCATTAAACGGTGCAGCAGCAAGACATTGGGGTCTTTGGCTACAGGATGCGCTATCTGGCTCGCGCGGCCAAACTCACCCACGCGGGCGCGCATATCGGCCACGCGTTCGGTGGTAAGCGGATGGGTGCGCAGATACGGGAAATTGCCGTTGTCCGATAAGCGCGAGGCCTTGCCAAGCATGTTGAACATGTCCACAAAACCTTCGGGGTTGTAACCCGCAGGCGCCATCAAAGTAAAGCCTAGCCTGTCGGCCTCGCGCTCAAAGTCACGTGAAAAATTAAGCTGACTTTGGATAGCCGCAGCCTGCCCTGTGGACAGCGCCGCACTTGCCGCTTGCGGATTCGTACGCATGGCTAAAAGCCCCACCAAGATACTGGCAACTAGCCACGGTGTTTGTGCACTTTGCTTGCTTATGCCGCGCGAGATGTGGCGCTGCGTCACGTGGGTGATCTCGTGCGCGAGTACAGAGGCAAGCGCATCCGGTGTTTCGGACATCGCAAATAGCCCTAAGTGCACGCCAAAGTAGCCGCCTGGCAGCGCAAAGGCATTGACGCTTTTATC
>CANBRV010000197.1 GCA_947372005.1 Comamonadaceae bacterium
GTGCTCTTAATGGACGAACCTTTTGGTGCGCTCGATGCACTCACCCGCGCCAAGCTGCAAGATGAACTGCTCACCATTGTGGAATCAACAGGCAGCACCGTGGTCATGGTCACACACGATGTGGACGAAGCCGTCTTGCTATCTGATCGCATCGTCATGCTCACCACACCGACAGTAGCCACCCAAAGTGCCCCAGCACACGCCGCCACCATTGGCAAGGTGCTAGAGGTGGATTTGCCAAGACCGCGTGACCGCGTAGCCTTGGCTGGCAATATGGAATACCAGTCAGATCGAAAAGCCGTTATCGACTTTTTGTACGCAAAATAAGTGCATGCCAGCGCATCAAAACTGTGCTGGCATTGCTCTGGCACGGGGCTTGCTTCACCTTAAGTGTGATCCATTTAGTAAAAGGTGAGTAAGAATGAACAAGAAGCAAAAGTTGGTCTTAGTCGGTAACGGCATGGCGGGTGTACGCACCATTGAGGAAGTTCTCAAATTAGACGCCAACAAATACGACATCACGGTGTTTGGCACTGAGCCACGCCCCAACTACAACCGCATTTTGCTCAGCCCCGTCTTGGCGGGCGAACAAACGGTGGACGAAATCATCCTGAACACCTATGAGTGGTACGCAGAGAACAACATCACCCTGCACGCAGGCAAAAAAGTAACAAAAGTTGACCGCGTCAAACGTGTTGTCATCGCTGACGATGGCAAGGGCGGCGTGATTGAAGCGCCGTATGACCGCCTCTTGCTGTGCACAGGCTCAAATCCATTCATGCTGCCGATTCCTGGCAAAGATTTAGACGGCGTACTGGCTTATCGCGACATTGCGGACACCAACGCCATGATTGAGGCGGCTACCAAGTACAAAAAAGCCGTCGTCATTGGCGGTGGTTTGCTAGGGCTTGAAGCCGCTAACGGCCTCATGCTGCGCGGCATGGAGGTGACGGTGGTGCATGTGCTGCCGTGGATCATGGAGCGTCAACTCGACGAAGTGGCGGCGGGACTCTTACGTGGTTCGTTAGAGAAGCGCGGGCTTAAGTTCATGCTGGGCGCGAACACATCAGCGCTCATCGGCAATGAGGCTGGTCGTGTCTCAAAAATCACCTTCAAAGACGGTACCGAGCTGGATACCGATTTAGTCGTGATGGCAGTGGGCATTCGCCCAAACACCGAGCTGGCTGAGTCCATGAACATCCACTGCAATCGCGGCATTGTGGTAACGGACACCATGCAAACCATCACGGACGCCCGCATTTACTCGGTCGGCGAATGCGCGGCTCATCGCGGCATTGCGTATGGCCTAGTCGCGCCGCTGTTTGAACAGGCGCGTGTGGCGGCCAATCACTTAGCAGAAATGGGCATTGGGCGCTACACAGGTTCGATGACATCGACCAAGCTCAAAGTGACGGGCATTGATTTGTTTAGCGCGGGTGACTTCACAGGTAACGACGAGACGGAAGAAATCGTCATGTCCGACCCAGGCGACGGCGTGTACAAAAAATTAGTGATTAAAGACAACAAACTCATTGGCGCGTGCTTGTACGGCGATACGGTCGATGGCTCTTGGTATTTCAAACTGCTACGCGATGGGCGCGATGTGTCCGACATCAGAGACAAACTCATGTTTGGCGAGTCCAACATTGGTGACGTGGGACATGCGGGCGCAACGTCTGCCGCCTCCATGCCTGACTCGCAAGAAGTGTGCGGCTGTAACGGCGTGAGCAAGGGCACAATTTGCAAGGCGATTAAAGAAAAAGGTTTGTTCACACTAGACGAAGTGCGTAAACACACCAAGGCCAGTGCGTCCTGCGGCTCGTGCACGGGCTTGGTTGAGCAAATTTTGATGTTTACTGCTGGCGGCGATTACTCGGCCACGCCAAAACTCAAAGCCATGTGCGGCTGTACCGATCATGGTCATCAAGCCGTGCGGGACGCGATCGTCCAAAACAAATTGCTGTCGATTCCCGCTGTCTATCAGTTCATGGAATGGCGCACGCCCAACGGCTGCGCGTCTTGCCGCCCTGCAGTTAATTACTACTTGATTAGCTCGTGGCCCAAAGATGCAAAAGACGACCCGCAAAGCCGCTTCATCAACGAACGCGCTCATGCCAATATCCAAAAAGACGGCACGTACTCGGTCATTCCGCGCATGTGGGCGGGCGAGACGACAGCGGCTGAGTTGCGCCGTATTGCGGACGTGGTGGATAAGTACCAAATCCCAACCGTGAAAGTGACGGGCGGACAGCGTATCGACTTACTGGGCGTCAAAAAAGAAGATTTGCCTGCCGTATGGCAGGACATCGGTATGCCCAGCGGTCACGCGTATGCCAAGGCGCTACGCACGGTCAAGACCTGCGTGGGTAGTGAGTGGTGCCGCTTTGGCACGCAAGACTCCACGCAAATGGGCAAGGATTTAGAGCGCGCCATGTGGCGCATGTACGCACCGCATAAGGTCAAATTTGCAGTCAGCGGTTGCCCGCGCAATTGCGCCGAAGCGGGCATTAAAGACGTGGGCATCATCGGTGTGGACAGCGGCTGGGAAATGGTCATTGCGGGCAACGGCGGCATCAAAACCGAAGTGGCGCAGTTCTTTACCAAGCTCAAAACTTCTGAAGAAGTGCTGGAATACACAGGTGCATTTATGCAACTCTACCGCGAGGAAGGCTGGTACCTAGAGCGCACCGTGCATTACGTCGGACGCGTAGGTATGGACTATGTCAAAAAGAAAATCTTGGAAGATCACGAGGGTCGCAAAGCGCTGTGGGAGCGTCTGCAATTTGCGCTAGATGGCGAGCCTGATCCTTGGTTTGAGCACAACAAGGCTCAGGTCGATATCAAACAGTTTGCGCCCATCCATTTGCCCACACCCGAAGGAGTCGCAGCATGAGCTTCACATCCATCTGCAAAGTCACGGACATTCCCGTTTTGGGCGCGCGCGTCGTCAAACGCGAAGGACAAATCGACATCGCTATTTTTAGAAATGATCAGGACAAAGTCTTTGCGCTGCTGGATAAATGTCCACACAAAGGCGGCCCACTTAGCCAAGGCATCGTGCATGGCGAGAGCGTGACTTGTCCGCTTCACTCGTGGAAAATTTGCCTGTCTGATGGCGAGGCACAAGCGCCCGATGTGGGCTGTGCCCAGCGTTTCGATGTGAAGGTTGAGGACGGGAATGTCCACGTTGCGCTCTGAGACAAAATCCACCTGCCCGTACTGCGGTGTCGGTTGCGGTGTCATTATTGAGACGCAGGACTCCCAAATTACAGGGGTGCGCGGCGATCCCGATCACCCCGCCAACTTTGGACGGCTGTGCAGCAAGGGATCGACTCTTCACCTGACGGCAAGCAAGGCGGTTAACGAACAAACGCGTTTGCTGTATCCAATGCTGCGTACTTCGCGCGCACAAGCCCAAGAACGCGTCACATGGGATGCAGCGCTAGACCACGCCAGTAAACGCTTTGAGGGCATGATTGCCGCGCACGGCGCAGACTCTGTGGGCTTCTACATTTCGGGGCAATTGCTGACCGAAGACTATTACGTCTTCAACAAACTCGCCAAAGGTTTGATTGGCACGAACAATGTCGACACCAATTCGCGCCTGTGCATGAGCAGTGCTGTTGCAGGCTACAAGCAAAGTTTGGGCGCGGATGCACCCCCCACTTGCTATGACGACGTCAACTATGCGGACTGTATTTTTATTGTCGGCAGCAACACCGCGTTTGCGCATCCCGTACTCTTCCGCAGAATTGAAGATGCAAAGATTGCCAACCCAGATTTAAAAATCATTTTTTGCGATCCACGCCGCACCGATACGGCAGAACTCGCCGATTTGTATTTGCCGATTCAGCCTGGCACCGACGTGATGCTGTTTAACGGCATGCTGCACATCATGCTCTGGGAAGGTTGGCTGAACACTGATGAAAGAAGGGCCTTCATCGATACGCGCACCAATGGCTTTGATGATTTAAAAGCGCTGGTGCGAGACTGCACACCCGATTTGGTTGCGCAAACCTGCGGCATCCGTAAAGAGGATTTATTCACCGCTGCGAAACTATTTGCAACCTCTAAAGCAACGCTCTCGCTGTATTGCCAAGGATTGAATCAATCAACCAGCGGCACGGCAAAAAACACGGCGCTCATCAATTTGCATTTAGCAACGGGACACATTGGCAAAGCAGGCGCTGGTCCGTTTTCGCTAACGGGTCAACCCAATGCCATGGGCGGACGCGAAGTGGGCGGCCTCTCCAATTTACTATCCGCGCATCGCGACATGGCTAATCCTGCGCATCGCTTGGAAGTCGAGCAGCTGTGGGGCATGGATAAGCTGGGGCTGCAAGTGCCAGCCAAGCCAGGACTCAGCGCAGTCGAACTGTTTGAAGCAGCCGCAGACGGAAAAGTCAAAGCGCTGTGGATTGCTTGTACCAACCCCATGCAATCGATGCCCGATGTGAAGACCGTGCGCCGAGCGCTGGAGCGTGCCGAGTTTGTGGTGCTGCAAGAGGCGTTTGCCACCACCGAGACGGCAGCGTTTGCCGATTTGCTTTTGCCTGCGACGACGTGGGGTGAAAAGCACGGCACAGTGACCAATAGCGAACGCCGCATCACGCGTGTGCGAGCAGCCGTGCCGCCTAGCGGTGAGGCGCGGCACGATTGGCAGATTGTGTGTGA
>CANBRV010000198.1 GCA_947372005.1 Comamonadaceae bacterium
CAAAAAGGGCCGAGTAGATTTTGCGTGGTTTGAATAGACCCATCGTCATCTACCACACCGCCGTTATTGAGCAAGCAAACTAACTGCGAAACGCCCAGCGAGCCCGCCATCAATACGGCTTCGTTGTGCGAGTCGTTGCTACGTTGCCCAATCTCGTTGATGAGGCTCGTTGCTTGTCTAAATTCAGCCTCTGTGAGCCGCGCTTCAGTCACAAAACCATGTAAATGTTTCACCAAGGACGCCATGATTTCCCGCAGACGCGGATCGCTGGTTTGTTGCATGACCGCTTGCACTGCAAGGGTCACGTCTTGGGGGGATTGAATAGGGGGCATGCCCTCTAGTTTATTCAATCCCCATCGAGTCCTTTAGACGAGTGTCAACGTCACGTCGATATTGCCGCGCGTTGCATTGGAGTACGGGCACACGATGTGGGCTTTGTCGATGATGCCTTGCGCCACGGCACGGTCCATGCCAGGCAAGCTGATGTTCAAAGCGACTTCGATACCAAAACCATTTGGGATTTGACCAATGCCGACTGCGCCGTCAATTCTTGCATCCGCTGGCAAGGCCACTTTTGCTTGACCTGCGACAAACTTCATCGCACCCATAAAGCATGCGCTGTAACCCGCTGCAAACAGTTGCTCAGGATTCGTCACTGCACCGTTGGCATCCCCCGCGCCGCCCATCTCGGCTGGCACGCCAAGCTTGACGTTCAAAGCGCCGTTGCTCGATGTGGCGTGACCATCGCGGCCGCCCGTAGCTGTGGCGTGGGCTGTGTAGAGTACTTTTTCGATTGACATGATTTTTCTTTCAAGGAGTAGTTGCAAAAACTAGGTGCGTGCCGTGACTAAATTGTTGCGTAACACTTTCAACTGAAGCGCTATTTGCTGCAAGGTAAGCAAGTCGCAACCCGAGGCCGCCAGCACACAGGCAGGAATGT
The DNA here is from genome assembly GCA_947372005.1 of Comamonadaceae bacterium. Classification (GTDB taxonomy): domain Bacteria; phylum Pseudomonadota; class Gammaproteobacteria; order Burkholderiales; family Burkholderiaceae_C; genus JASGCK01. Next base: position 941 of record CANBRV010000198.1, read on the forward strand.
TTTTGCTTTCTATTTGCAATTTACGCCCTGTGCTCGTCAAACTGACAATGACTTGACGCTCGTCTTCTTTACTGCGGACACGCTCTACAAATCCGAGAGCTTCCAATTTTTTAAGCAAAGGGGTTAGCGTTCCACTATCCAAATAAACCGCCTCGCCAATATCGCTCACGCGGAGGGCATCATGCTCCCACAGCACCAACATCACCAAATATTGAGGGTACGTTAGCTTAAGTTTTTCAAGCAAAGGCTTGTACACCTTGGTCATGGATAGCGACGCCGAGTAAAGCGCGAAGCACAAATGTTGATCCAGCGGAATAAATCCTAGGAGTGCTGAGGTGGTTGGTTTTATATTGTTCACAATTATATTTTACACAATTTAAATACCATCAAAAAATTAGGTATTTAGTCTCATCAACTCCTGCTCAAACGCATCAAAAATCTTCTCTAACTCGCCATAAAAAAGTGTTAATCTAATGTCAAAGTCATTCCATTGAGCAGTCGTCGCCATGCGCTCCAAATCAGCCGCCAAGCTTGCTGCAGTTACAGCGGTAACACTTCCCAAGCCACCCTTGAAAGCATGCGTTTCCTGCTTAATGGTTGCAACATCACGACTTTGAGCTGCTTGCTGCAAACGCGCACCACGTTGCGTGATGTCGTCACACATGGCTTTTGCAATTTCCGTAAATACATCTTGATCATTAGACAAATTTTGCTTTAGTTTTGTCAAATCTAAGAAGGGCAGCTCATTCATGGTAGGGCATCTAATTGATAAAAGAATGTTTATTGTGCAACGACCGTAATTAATAGGTCATCCATGTACTCACCTGCCAAAAGCCGCTGGACAGCGCCAATTTCAACATCTAGCTGATGGCGCGTTTGACCTAAATTTTGAACAGCCACACTGGCAACACCTGTACCCAAAGTCATTGGCTGCCCGCCTAACCTGACAATGTATGCAATTTTTGCATCGTCTGCATCAGCTTGCATGCGTGCGTTTTGAAGAAAGCCGCGATTTTGGCTCGTGAGTGTAATCCGGTGAGATGCATTAGCCCAAATATCTAGCACGGCACTTCGAATGGCTCCTGCGCTAATTTCGCCAAAATCAAGGCGGGACAATCGACTGCCATTACCCGCGAACGTAATTTTTGTCGTTGCATCTAACTTTGCGATTAAAACAACATCTCGATCATCTAACGTTGAGCCCGAGCTATTGAGCAAGCGTAGATGTATAGGCGCTTGGTAAAAGCCTGCACTCACCCATTGCTGTATTAAAGGGCTTATCCAGATAGCGTAGGTAGCGATTTGACCTGCCTCCAACTTCCAGCTAGCGATGTCATTAGGCGCAGCTTGCAATGGCACGGCATACGACGCATCTTGATTTAAACCGACTCTAAGCCCAGCCACGCCAGCGCCTGATAGTTTTATCTCACCCAAACTATCCAATCGATCGACTTGCAACCGAACGGTGCAAGCAGTCACAGCCCGCACACGGATAGTCAACGCATACTGCGACCGAGAGCTTGCCGAAGGATCATGGTTTGGCAAAACCACTTGCCCAGGCACATCTAGCTGGCAGGTCTCGGCATAGGATGCTTGTATCCACAGTAGCAAGCTCAACAAAATCCATTTTAAAAAAGAGCTTTTTGCAAAACTATGCATGCGCACTCAGTCCTTTACTTTTAGCGTGCCAATAACGCTAACTCCCGACTGATCGGGTGAAATTTCAAATTGATAAATCATTGCATCATCTAATAAACGAATAATCTGATACCGCCCTGGCGGTAAAGAAGGCGTCATAAACTGTCCTTTACGATTTGTAAACAGCTCAATCGGCGCAGCACCTGTCCCTGCTTGCGCTTGCGGGATGACTCTCAGCGATTGCAAAGCTATAGGGACGCCAGCTACGTTAGTCAATGTACCACTAACTTGGGTATTTGCGTTTGAGCCGACAGGAATCTCGATCACGCTGCGATATTTTGGAAACAGTATCCATCGATCTGGTCCCAAACCTTTTGCGGGCGGGAGATTCTCGAGATCAAGCTGCACTTCTCGTACGCTGTAAGAGAAGACATTAGCAAGTACAGGTGTGCCCCACCGATCAGACGCCGCCGCGACGCGGTCATATTGGGGATCAACCAGCAATTTATAAGACTCAAATCCAGCTCTCGGTTTAAAGACGACCGCAGAGTCGTACACAGGACTGGAAATACGCGCGCCAGCAGAGCTCATCACGATGGCATTACTAAGTGTCCACTCGTGATATGCAGATGCGCCTGATACGGCATCTTGCGTTTGTATGGTTGACCAAGTAGATTCGCCTCGCGTCGTTTGGATGCGTGATCGGAAAGAGGTCTCCTCCCGAGAGCTACTATGCGTATAGCCGCCATTGACGCGCCAAGTACCATCAACTATGGCGTTGGTGAGGCCTGTAGCCTCGACATCGTTTTGCCAACGACGATCGACACTTTGGTACGAACTGCTAGCTCGCCAGCTCGTCGTGTCTGCGCTTCGGTCAATCCCACTATTTATAACTGCGGGGCTATATCGCAGCGCGACTGTCGCAAAATTTTGTGTGACTCCTGCATTTTGTAATTGTCCCAATGTCCCCTCTGCGCTCCACTCCTTATCGATACGGCGTCCAATACCTAATGTCAGCGCGCGATTACTCAGACTAGGGTCTTCACTCACACGTCGAGAAGCTGCAAGCGAAGCACTCCAATTTCCATCCCATGCCAACCCAGCACGAACCCCAGCATCGTTAGACGCAAACGATGAAGATAGGCTGTCAACTGCGCTGTATTGTTTGCCAAGCCGTGTGATTTGTACCGTCAAGCTGCCATTGACTGTTGTCTGGGGGCGATGATTCGTCTGGGTACGCCACTGCAGCATTTGCGCTAATCCGCGGCCATTCAAGTCTGTATTCGTAGCAATTTCACGCGAGCTGCTAGCTAGCCAACTCGTCCAAGCGCCCCATTGATTGGCCCAAGCACCTTCCATCTGCATCACTCGTGCTTTCACCCCTACCCCATCCATTGATTGAAAACCAAGACCTGCCGTCACAGTGCTAGACCACCCCTTACGCCACCATCCGCTCCCTACTTTTGAGCTTCCCTCATATTGACGACCTGTTGACAAGACTGAGCTTGGTGCGCCCCATGCCACATCCCACTCATGCAAGTCTTTTGCAAGCAGCGTAGAGTCAAAAAAGTAATCAAACCGCCTAACCGTAACACGCCCACCCGGCTCGACAATACGGATGGACACATCGTTAGCACCTTGAAAAGCGTAGATGTCTCGCAAGTTGTAAACCCCCGGATCTAGCCTTAAGGTGCGCATGACAAATCCATTGACATCAACATCGACGGCTGATGCGCTCTTAAGTGCCAATCGGTCGCTAGGCTGCGATAAATTATTAATTTTGGGATTGATAGAGAATTGCCGCGTCAGCCTTATACCGCCGAAGACTTTCGATCCGAGCGCACCTTTCGTAGTCGACAGCGTATCGCCTAGCGTGAGGCGCACAGCTTGATCGCTCCAATCACGCATCAACCGCGAATCTGTTCTGTTAAAGCCTTTTTCTGTGCCATCTGTGGCAAACGACCCCGACACTTCAGCAACCCAATTCTGCGATCGCCCAGCCCAATCATTAAAAAGACGCCCTCTTTGAACGGCAGGAGCTGTGCTGCTTAACTGCCATGA
>CANBRV010000199.1 GCA_947372005.1 Comamonadaceae bacterium
GGAGGAGGACGATCTGGCCCGCCGCCTCAACCTCCACCACCACCTACGAAATTAGTGGTTTTATTTTCTACCCGAGTTTCAACGACAGTATTTAAAGTCGGGGCTGAAGGCTTGCCAGGGGGACGCTCTTTTAGGTCGTAATTGACACCCGAAGAGCTTGGTTTTGAAAAAACACGTGCAGGCGAAAAAACACGACTATCCTTAGCCGCGTCTAAACTACCTGGCACGCTTATCAGTTGCTGCGCTGATGCTGATGTTGGCTGCCCATCTTGCGCCTGTAACCACGACGCCACAAGCAACAAGCATAAACCAGACCCTAACTTATATTTTTTTGTGAGTCGACTCCAAGACATACGCATAACAAAGCAACCCGTTAAAAGTTAATAAGCATTTTTACCTGACACGACTACATATATCGTACGAAGAACAATATATATATCAAGAACAGGAGTCCAGTTTCTTAAGTACTCCAGATCATACGCAATTCGTCCAGCCATTTTATCCAAAGTGTCCGTTTCGCCTCGGAAACCATGGATTTGCGCCCAACCCGTCAAGCCAGGCTTGACTTTATGCCTAAGCATATAGCCCTTGATGAGACCTCTGTACTCTTTGTTGTGTCCTGCGGCATGAGGTCTCGGACCAACAAAACTCATATCACCAAGGAAAATATTGATCAACTGAGGCAACTCATCAATAGAAGTTTTTCGAATAAACGCTCCAACCCGTGTAACCCTTGCATCTTGCGCTTTTGTCTGAGTGATAACCTCACCAGAAGCTGCCGCCGAACTAGTCGCATTCGTCATAGACCGAAATTTATAAATCGAGAAAGGCTCGGCTGAAACACCCCATCGATTTTGCCTAAAGAGCGCAGGCCCTGGAGAGTCCCACTTAATCCATAACGCAACAATGACTAATACAGGACTTAATAAAATTAAAGCAAGCGCCGATCCAAATAAATCAATACTGCGTTTTATCCATTGATCTAAGCCGTTATTCGGCGTATCAATCACGGTAAACACGGAGTGATTTCCAATAGCCGTCATTGCTTGGCGAATAGGCTTAAACAATAAGAAGTCATGCAAATAGTGAACTGAGCTCGTAGTGTCCAGCAATTGCTCGATAACAAGTCCAAATCGATAACTGGCTTGTGTAGGCAGCGATATCAAAATGTGATCCAAAGGATGCTCAGCCAAATATTCTGCAATCCCATCAATCCGAGCCAATATAGGAAACGGGGCGTGATCAGGAATACGCTCTGGGACACGATCTTCAAAGAATCCCATAAACTGAACATTTACAAATCGCTGATGAATCAGATCTTTGGCGAATGCCAAACTTGAATCAGTAATCGCGGCAATCGCAAGGCGCATTGGCGGTCTTTTTTGACTTGGCAGCATTGACAACTCAACACAGACAATTGTCAGCACTGCGGCCCCAAACGAAGCCGCAATTGAAAAACTAATTAAAGATTTTATAGAAATAATGGCACTCGCATCTAGCGTAAAAAGTGCCAGTGCGACGACAAATAAAAATACTCCGCTACTTAAAAAATATTGAATCGTTCTTAGGCGATAGTCATTACTTTTAAGAAAGTAAGCAAGCTTTGGTCGCATCAAACCAATGCCCAACAAGATAATTGCCACACCCGACCAAGACGATGCACCAACTCCAGCGGAGCCAATCGAAAGCCAGCCAAAGGCAAAGCCCAAAAATAGAAGCAAAGCAGTGGGCGCAATTAAGGCAATTACGATTCGCCATATCCGGCTAATGGGTAAGAAATCAAGTTCTGATGCTAGATCCACGACAATACTCCTGCGTAATAATGATGCCTTAACACTTTGGAAATTATGACATGCATCCATCCCCAACTGAATCAAAATCTTCGACAACTCGTCCAGTTATACGCTTATGGATTAACGGACGTTTTCTAGGACGAAAAACAACAGGGGTTGAACGCGTCGCACATGAATTGCTAGCCGCAATTTCCACTCAATTTTTAAATACGAGCGGTCAGCATAACACTGCCGAGTTTGATTTGCAATTTCACTGGGCATTACCTTCTGACTTTCAAGGTCAATTGCCTGCTTATGGAGTCCACTGGCCATCTAAAAAAATTGGCACATTAACTGGACATGCGTGGGAACAGTGGTCACTCGCACGTCATGCCCCCAATGATTGGGTTATTAATCTTTGCAATACGGCACCTCTATTTCGGCGACAACAAGTGGTCTTCTTCCATGACGCACAAGTGTTCGCACTGCCGCAAAATTTCAGTTGGCGCTTTCGCTTGTGGTACAGATGTCTTTTGCAGTGTGCGGGGCGCCGTGCAAGGATTCTGTTAACCAATTCCTTTTTCTCTCAATCTGAATTGGCAAAATTTACTGGCATATCGGCAGACAAATTTAAAGTCATTCACTTAGGCATTGATCACATATTGCGTTTAAAGCCGGAGCTACCTGAAGCAGTTCGCCAGCTTGATCCCAATAAAAAATGGATGCTGGCCGTATCCAGTGCCAGCCCAAATAAAAATTTTGCTGGTGCTGTACATGCCGCAATGGGGGCAAATATGCACCTAGTTATCGCAGGACAAACCTACAGCAAGGTCTTTCAGCAAGCATCGTTTGATCAAAGCAATGCAACCCAGCTAGGCTATGTCAGCGACGAGGAATTGGCTGGTCTTTATCAGCATGCTGCGTGTTTGGTTTACCCCTCGTTTTATGAAGGATTTGGCCTACCGCCGTTAGAGGCCATGCAAATGGGTTGCCCTGTTGTTGTAAGTCAAACCTCCTCCTTGCCCGAGGTTTGTGGTGACGCCGGTTTTTATTGCAACCCTAGCGATGCCAACTCAATTACTGAAGCCGTTAAAAAAGTAATTCGCATCCAAGAACCTGAGCTTTCGCAAGTACGTCAAAATGCAATTCGTCATGCTAGCCAATTTACATGGCAACGAAGTGCAGAGCATTTCTGGCAACATCTACTCTCGACTCTTCCATCGTCACAAGCACTTAAGGCAAAGGAAACATCATGAACTCAATAGTCTCTAGCGGCACAACTGCAACACAAACAGATGCGTCCAAAGCTCACATCCCTAAGGTTGCCATTGTTCATGATTGGTTGGTTATTTATGGCGGTGCCGAACGCGTTCTAGAACACATCATTGACATGTATCCGCAAGCGGACATTTTTTCTCTCATTGACTTTGTCCCAGAGCAGCAACGACATTTTTTACGCGGCAAAACACCCAACGTTTCTTTCTTGCAAAAGATTCCAACTGCCGCAAAAAACTATCCGAAGTTTTTGCCTCTCATGCCACTAGCCATTGAGCAATTCGACTTGTCGAGCTATGACCTAGTCATTTCAAGCAGCTATTGTGTTGCCAAAGGCGTTCTCACTGGGCCTAATCAAGTTCACGTTTGCTATTGCCATTCTCCGATGCGCTATGCATGGGATCACTACCATGAATACTTGCGAGAGATGCACCTTCAGTCTGGACTGAAGTCATGGTTTGCACGTTGGCAACTACACAAAATTCGTACTTGGGATGTTCGCTCCAACAATAGTGTTGATCACTTTGTATCTAACTCGCGTTTTGTTGCGAGACGCATCGCAAAATTTTATGGCCGCGAAAGTCATATCGTTAATCCGCCTATTGACACCAAACTATTCAATCTAACAACACCAAAAGAAGAGTACTACGTCACAGCTGGTCGATTTGCACCATTTAAACGCTTGGACATCGTGGCCAAAGCTTTCTCACTGATGCCAGATAAAAAATTATTTATTCTTGGCGATGGTCCTGAAATGGAAAAAATTCGGGCGTCCTCTGGCCCTAACGTCGTGTTAACCGGATTTTTACCACCAAGCCAAGTGAAAGAGCACCTCTCTAAAGCCAAGGCATTCTTATTTCCATCAGAAGAAGATTTTGGTATTGTTCCAGTTGAAGCTCAAGCCTGCGGCACTCCTGTCATTGCCTTTGGCAGCGGCGGCGCGCTAGAGACAGTGATAGGACAGAATGACGCTAAAGGCCGTCAGCCTACAGGCCATTTCTTTTACGAGCAAAGTCCGCAAGCCATCGTCGAGGCTGTTCATGAGTTTGAACGCAAGGCACAACAAGGCCTATACGATCCTGCTTTTATCCACGAGCATGCGCAATTTTTTGCAATCGACAGCTTCAAAACTCGCTTTGCTGCCGAAGTGCAATTTGCCCTCACAAGGCACGAGCAATTTGAACCCAGTTAAATCACGAGTGAATACATGATTTAACTGGTGTTTTTTAAGCAGTACGGTTAAGCCACCGTATCCGCTGCTGCTTGGAACTCTTCCATCTTGTCAAAGTTCATGTATTTGTAAACGTTGGCGCTGTCTTTATTGATCACGCCCACGTCTGCCAAATACTCTTCGCGTGTCGGGATGCGTCCGATCTTGGATGCAATCGCCGATAGCTCGGCACTGGCCAAATACACAAAGGTGTTTTTACCTAAGCGGTTCGGGAAGTTCCGCGTGCTGGTGGACATGACCGTTGCGCCTTCTTTGACTTGGGCTTGGTTGCCCATGCACAGCGAGCAACCTGGCATTTCCATGCGCGCACCAGCTGC
>CANBRV010000200.1 GCA_947372005.1 Comamonadaceae bacterium
ATTGATCAAACCAATTAATTCAACAATTCTACGAATATCATATAATTTAAATATGTAAGAAATTAATGCCATCCGCTCCCTCGCCGCTTTAGCGCAAGAAATGCGTCTACGAATCTTTCGTGCGCTGGTCGTCGCGGGCAATGACGGTCTTACGCCTAGCGGCCTATCCGATCAGTTGAAAGTTGCATCCAATACGCTGTCTTTCCACCTCAAAGAACTTACCCACTCAGGCCTCATCAGCCAAGAGCGTCAAGGGCGCAACCTGATCTACCGCGCATCGTTTGCGACTATGAACGAACTGCTGGGATACCTCACCGACAACTGCTGCCAAGGGGCGACTTTTTGCTAGCAAACTTTATCAACTCGCACAAGACCATGACAAACACCATCAAACCTATCAACGTTCTCTTTCTCTGCACGCACAACTCCGCACGCAGCATCTTGTCTGAGGCTCTGCTCAACCACTTTGGCGCGGGCAAATTCAAAGCGTTTTCTGCTGGAAGCTCGCCGCGCGAGAATCAGCAGCCCAATCCGCTAGCGATTCAAGTTTTGAATCAAGCCGGCATTGACACCAATTACTTGACTAGCAAAAGCTGGGATGTATTTGCAGGAACTGACGCGCCGCACATGGACCTCATCATCACGGTGTGCGACAACGCGGCTGGCGAGGTATGTCCCTATTGGCCTGGCAAGCCAGCAACAGCGCACTGGGGCTACGCTGACCCGTCTAATCGCACGGGTACGGATGCCGAACGATTGGAAGCGTTCACGCAATCCATGCATCTGATTGCCAAACGCATACGCCTTCTGATTGCCCTTCCCACAGAAAAGTTACTACCCGCTACTCTCAGCGCAACAGCTAAAGAATTGGCATTGCGATGAACATTCAGCACACAACGACTCAAAAAATATTTGCTGAATTTTTGGGCACGCTACTTCTGCTCTGCACCGTCATTGGCTCAGGCATCATGGCTGAGCGCCTCTGCGGTGGCAACGTTGCTATCGCCTTGCTGGGCAATACACTGGCCACCATTTTTATTTTGTATGTATTGATTGAAACGCTATCACCCATTAGCGGCGCACATTTCAATCCGCTGGTCAGCTTTGCAATGCTTTGGCGAGACTCAAGACCGCAATTAGTACTTTATATTGCAGCCCAATTGGCTGGCGCAATAGCTGGCGCTTGGCTTGCCCACGCTATGTTTGACATGAGCATTTTGCAATTCAGCAGCAAAATCCGTACGGGCCCGGGACAGTGGATTGCCGAAGTCGTCGCGACAGCAGGATTGATCTTTGTCATCTTGCGCTCCAGCCATACTCATGCCAAAGCCAGCGCTTTGGTAGCTAGCTACATCGGTGCAGCTTATTGGTTTACGGTCAGCACCTCCTTTGCCAATCCAGCTGCCGTGTTAGGTCGATTGATGACTGATAGTTTTGCAGGCATTGCGCCGCAAAGTGCGTTTGGTTTTGTATTGGCAGAGGTTATCGGCGCTGTAATTGGTCTTGCCACTTATCGCTGCCTCAGCGCGTATAATGAAAATGTTAATTGCAGCGCTGAGTTAGCGCCAGTTGATAAGGTGGATACCTAGCGTTACCCTCGCCTCATAAGCCTCAGACCACAGATCTGCCGCGATGAGCAAGAGTTTCGATACACCACACGAAACAAACTTATATACGGAATATTTGTTGGTAGATGCGTTTGAAGAAAAGAACCCATCTGCTGATTTTTTTGCTTTGATGATGCTTTTAATCACTACTTTGAAAACTATCCTCAATGCACTGCGCCCCGCTTTGAAACCCGCACCCAGTATGGCTTGCGGGCGGTCAGACGTTTAACGTCTGACCTTAGCAATTCGGCAATTCCCTCCCCCAGTTTGGTTTGTGTTGGTTCTGGTGTCCTTGGTTATTTGTTAGGACAATTTAAGGAACAAACATGAAACGCATGTTAATTAATGCCACACAGGCGGAAGAACGCCGTTTAGGCATCGTCGATGGTCAAAAACTACTCGACTACGAAATCGAAATCGAAGGCCGCGAGCAGCGCAAAGGCAATATTTACAAGGCTGTTGTGACGCGCGTTGAGCCATCATTAGAAGCCTGCTTCGTTGATTACGGCGAAGAACGTCACGGCTTTTTGCCATTCAAAGAAATCTCTAAGCAGTACTTCTTATCCGATGTACCTGCATCACAAGCGCGCATTCAAGATGTGATTAAAGAGGGGCAAAGCCTGCTCGTTCAAGTCGAAAAAGAAGAGCGTGGCAATAAGGGCGCCGCACTGACAACTTTCGTTTCGCTCGCTGGTCGTTACGTCGTGTTAATGCCCAATAACCCACGCGGCGGCGGCGTATCGCGCCGCATTGAGGGCGAATCTCGTGCCGAGCTAAAAGACGCGCTTGATCAATTGGAATATCCAAAAGGCATGAGCATCATCGCCCGCACAGCTGGTATTGGCCGCTCGGCTGAAGAGCTGCAATGGGATTTGAACTACTTGCTCAAATTGTGGGCGGCGGTTGACGGTGCAGCTGGAACGGCAGGCGCCTTCCTGATTTACCAAGAATCGTCACTCGTCATTCGTGCGATTCGCGACTATTTCAACTCCGACATTGGCGACATTCTGATCGACACCGACGACGTGTACGAGCAAGCGCGTCAATTTATGGCGCACGTCATGCCAGAGCACGAAGCCAAGGTCAAGCGTTACCGCGACGACACGCCACTTTTCTCGCGCTTCCAAATCGAGCACCAAATCGAAACTGCGTATGCCCGCACCGTGCAGCTGCCAAGCGGCGGCGCGATTGTGATTGACCACACCGAAGCGTTGGTTTCAGTGGATGTGAACTCGGCGCGTTCGATTCGCGGTGGCGATATCGAAGAAACCGCCACGCGTACCAACTTAGAAGCGGCTGACGAAGTCGCTCGCCAAATGCGTTTGCGCGATTTGGGAGGCCTCATCGTCATTGACTTTATCGACATGGAAGAGTCCAAAAATCGCCGCGAAGTCGAAAACCGCTTACGTGATGCACTGCGCCAAGACCGTGCTCGTGTGCAATTTGGCACGATTAGCAAATTTGGATTGATGGAAATGAGCCGCCAGCGCTTGCGTCCTGCGCTATCTGAAGGTGCATCCATTCCTTGCCCACGCTGCGGCGGTGCAGGTCACATTCGTGATACCGAAAGCTCGGCATTGCAAATTTTGCGTATCATCCAAGAAGAGTCCATGAAAGAAGGTACAGCTGCAGTTCGCGTGCAAGTGCCTGTGGAAGCGGCTTCGTACTTGCTGAACGAAAAACGCAATGAAATTGCTAAGATTGAACTGCGTCAGCGTATCAGCGTGCTGCTTGTTCCTAACAAAACACTCGAGACTCCTAACTACAAGCTCGAGCGTTTGAAGCATGATGACCCACGTTTAGACAACGTGGAAGCCAGCTATAAGTTAGCCGAAGAATTTGAAGACCCAAGCGTTACCACGCGCCGCTCACAAGAGCCAACCAACAAGCAAACGCCTGTCATTAAAGGTGTCTTGCCTGATGCGCCAGCACCTGCGCATGTTGAGCCTGCACCCCGCGCTGCAACTTCACAAACTAAGCCTGTGACGGCTCGCGCGTCCCAAGCCTCTAGCGGTGGCTTAATCGGTTGGATCAAAGGTCTGTTTGGCAACACGCCAGCGCCTGCTGAACCAGAAGAAGCCCCGTCTAACGTAGGCCGCGGCGGCTCGAAAGAGCGTAGCGAACGTGGTGGAAGAAATGACCGTGGTGGTCGCAACGACCGTGGCGGCCGTGGTCGCAACGATCGCGGTGGTGATCGCACCGAGCGCAGCGACCGCGCGCCACGAGAAGATGGCAAGCCATCCGAGCCGCGTGAGCCAAGAGGAGATCGTCCTCCACGCGAACCTAGAGCGGATCGTGCACCGCGTGAGCCACGCCCAGAGGGACAAGAACAACGCGAACCACGCCCTCCACGTGAGCCGCGCCCCCCTCGCGAACCACGTCCAGAAGGCCTCGAGCCACGTGAGCCTAGGGCTGAACGAGCACCACGCGCCCCGCGTCCTGATCGTCCAGACCTGCGTCAACCACGCGAAGGCGATGCACCAGCATCAACAGAGACGCCACAAGCTTTAATGGATGGGCAAGAACAGCCATTAGCACGTGAGCAGCGTGAGCCACGCGAACGCCGCAGCCGTGATCGTTATGGTCGTGACCGTAAAAATGAACGTACCGTTGACGGTGCTGATGAGTCTGCAAGCCAAGATCAACAAGCTGCTGCCGCTCCAGTCGAAGCGCCGGCACAAGCGTCTGCTATCCCTGTGGCAGCGCCAGCACCCATCAGTGCGCCAGCCCAAGCAGCAGTGCCCATTGCAGCAGCACCTGTCGGCCTGCCTAAAGTGCAAGTCTACGCCCTGCCAGTGGCAGACATGGCGCAAGTCGCCAGCAGTTCAGGTCTTGAATGGGTGAATTCAGATGCCTCGAAAATTGCTGCTGTACAAGC
>CANBRV010000201.1 GCA_947372005.1 Comamonadaceae bacterium
GCAAAGGGGAAATAAACTACGGACGTATTTTCTAGCAAAACGGGCAGATGTGCATCTAACTCCGTACTAGCAAAGGCAGTCTGCAGGCCAAGCGCAGCGGGGGCTGCAGCAGGGCCGAGACGGATGCCATCCCAAATTTCGCGTGCTTCGTCCTTGGGCTGGCAAAACAAAATCGAGTGACCGTTGGCGAGCAATACCAGGGTGGCGTTGGGTTCGGTAAAGCCCGTCAGATAATGGAAATAGCTATCAAAGCGAAACAAAAAATCGCTGTCGCGGTTGCGGCGCTGCTCGGGTGCTGTTGGAATGATGGCGATTGAGCCAGCGGCAAGCTGGGAGGCGAGGCGGGCGCGGCGCTGGGCATAGATATTGGTGGTCATAGATTCAATTCTCTCAGACGAAGCCATTCAACTCGCGCAAGCGCTCGGGCGTCCCCACATCCGTCCAATCGCCCGTATAAATCTCCGCACTCACCAAGCCCTTGTCCATAGCGGCTCGCAGCAGTGGTGCAAGGGCAGCCTTTATTCCATCTGGGTTGCCAGCAGGTATGCCTGTTAGCGCCGCATCAAAAAATGATTTTTTATAAAGCCCAACGGTGGAGTACGTCCATTTGGGCGTTGCTGACTCTTTGGGCAGATTGAGTGCTAATCCACCGCCCGACAAACCGAAATCGCCGTTTGGGTTATGCGCGGGATTGGGAACGAGCCACAGATGCGCTTGCATGCTGGACGCAGCAAATGCCTCGTAAGCGGCTTTAGAAAACTCAAACTGAGGCGCAAACACATCGCCCGCGACGATCCAAAAGCTATCCGCCAGTATGGGCAGGGCGCGGATGATGCCGCCAGCGGTCTCTAGAGCCCCTGTATTTCCCGAGTGCGCGAAGTCTTCACCCTCGTGCGAATACTGAATATGTGTTTTAAACTGAGACCCATCCGCTAGGCCAATTGAAATAAGGCTTCCCAGCCATGCTGTGTTGATGACGAGATCAGGATTGGCCTGCGAGGCCAGTGCCTCCACATGCCACTGGATAAGCGGCTTTCCTTGAACCTCAAGCATGGGTTTGGGGCACGTGTCGGTCAGCGGACGCATGCGCTCGCCGCGTCCTGCGGCCAAAATCATGGCTGTGGCTTTGTTCATGCCCCTGAGTTTAGCCCTAGGAGTTTTGTGCTTAGTAAAATATAGGGTTTTCCAGCCCCTCACTCATTCACCTCATTACTTTCGCATCTCATGGTCACTACATCTGCTCCCAATCAAAAACAACAAATGGCCAATGCGATTCGTGCTTTGGCAATGGATGCGGTTCAAGCTGCCAATTCGGGGCATCCTGGTGCGCCTATGGGCATGGCCGATATGGCCGTGGCGCTGTGGCATGAGCATTTAAATCACAACCCAGCGAATCCGCATTGGGTGAATCGCGACCGCTTTGTGCTCTCTAACGGTCACGGTTCGATGCTAATTTATGCGCTTTTGCACCTCACGGGCTATGACTTGCCGATGAGCGAGCTCAAAAATTTCCGTAAATTGCATAGCAAAACCGCAGGTCACCCAGAAGTTGGCGTGACGCCTGGCATCGAGACCACCACGGGGCCGCTCGGGCAAGGCATCACCAATGCCGTGGGCATGGCGCTGGCTGAGAAGCTGTTGGCTGCAGAGTTCAACAAACCTGATCACACCATCGTCGACCACCACACTTATGTCTTTTTGGGCGATGGCTGCTTGATGGAAGGCATCAGCCACGAAGCCGCCGCGCTGGCGGGCGCTTGGAAGCTGAACAAGCTGATTGCGCTTTACGACGACAACGGCATCAGCATCGACGGCGCGGTTGCGCCTTGGTTCATTGACAACACACCGATGCGTTTTGAAGCTTACGGCTGGAATGTGATCGCCAGCGTCGATGGTCACGATGCATCGGCTGTCAGCGCTGCGATTGCTGCCGCCAAAATCAATCCAGAAAAACCAACGCTGATTTGTTGCAAGACAGCGATTGGCAAAGGTTCACCTAACCGCGCAGGTACTGCCAAGGCGCACGGCGAGCCACTGGGAGCAGAGGAAATTGCACTGACTCGTGCACAGCTCGGTTGGACTTGTGCGCCGTTTGAAATCCCTGCTGCCCTGCAAGCCGCATGGAATGGCGTGTCTAAAGGCACTAAGCTGGAAGCCCAGTGGAATAAAGCCTTTGCAGCCTATAGCAAAAAATATCCTGACTTAGCTGCCGAATTTACGCGTCGTATGGCGGGCGACTTGCCCAAGAACTTCGCGCAAACCGCGTTTGACGCGGTGGTGGCGGCTCACACCAAGGCTGAAACTGTGGCATCGCGCAAAGCCAGTCAAATCGCGCTGGAAGCCTTTACTGCTGGTTTGCCTGAGATGCTCGGGGGTAGCGCCGACTTAACGGGATCAAACCTCACCAACACCAAATCCACGCCTAATTTGCGTTTTGATTTGGCGGGCAATGTGGTGAAGAATGAAAACGGCCTGGGTGGTCGTCACATTAACTACGGCGTGCGCGAATTCGGTATGGCAGCCATCATGAACGGCGTGACCCTGCACGGCGGCTTCATCCCTTACGGCGGCACGTTCCTGACCTTTAGCGACTACTCACGCAACGCCATTCGCATGGCGGCTTTGATGAAGGCTCGCGTTATTCATGTCTTTACGCACGACTCCATTGGCCTTGGCGAAGATGGTCCGACACATCAATCGATCGAGCACGCTGCAAGCCTGCGCCTCATTCCAAACCTTGATGTGTGGCGCCCTGCTGACACTGCCGAAACGGCTGTGGCATGGGCGGTGGCGTTGCAAAATAAGCATAAACCGACAGCGTTACTCCTGTCACGCCAAAACTTGCCGTACGCGCCTAAGCATGATTTGGCCGACATCAGCAAGGGTGCCTATGTGCTGGCCGAACCAAGCGAAGTCGGGATGAAAAAGAAGGCACAAGCCGTCATCATTGCCACAGGCTCTGAGGTGCAATTAGCGCTCAAGGCGCAGCAGCTGTTGGCGGATCAAAAAATCGCAGTGCGTGTGGTGTCCATGCCCAGCACCACAACGTTTGACAAACAAAGCGTCGTGTATAAAAATGAGGTTCTCCCTAAAGGGCTGCCGCGGATTGCTGTGGAGATGGGCTCTACGGATGGCTGGTGGAAGTATGGTTGTGCGGCAGTCGTGGGCATTGATACGTATGGTGAATCTGCCCCTGCACCTGTCTTGTTCGAGTATTTTGGATTTACCCCCGAAAATGTGGCTGCAACGGTGATTAAAGCGCTTTAATTTTTATTTTTTAACTTAGGAAGTTTCATCATGACTATCAAATTAGGTATCAATGGCTTTGGCCGTATTGGACGCAACGTATTGCGCGCAGCTGTACAAAACTTCTCCGACATTGAAGTCGTTGCGATTAACGATTTGCTAGAGCCTGATTACCTTGCTTACATGCTGCGCTACGACAGCGTGCATGGGCGCTTTAAAGGCGATGTTGCGGTAGAAGGCAATACCTTGATCGTGAATGGCAAAAAGATTCGTCTCACGCAAGAGCGTGATCCAGCGGCCCTCAAGTGGAACGAAGTGGGCGCGGACATCGTGCTGGAATCCACGGGCTTGTTTCTCGATAAAGTTACTGCGCAAAAGCATTTGGATGCAGGCGCTAAAAAAGTGCTCTTGTCTGCGCCATCTAAAGACGACACGCCTATGTTTGTTTACGGCGTGAACCACAAAACCTACGCAGGTCAAACGATTATTTCTAATGCATCTTGCACCACGAACTGCCTAGCGCCTGTGGCTAAAGTGCTGAATGATAAGTGGGGTATTAAGCGCGGATTGATGACAACCGTTCACGCTGCAACAGCCACACAAAAAACGGTAGACGGTCCATCTAATAAAGATTGGCGCGGTGGCCGCGGTATTTTGGAGAACATCATTCCATCTTCCACAGGCGCAGCCAAAGCGGTAGGCGTCGTGATTCCTGAACTGAACAAAAAGCTCACGGGTATGTCGTTCCGCGTCCCAACGTCTGATGTATCAGTTGTTGACTTGACTGTTGAGCTGAATAAGGATGCAACTTACGCTGAAATTTGCGCTGAGATGAAAGCTCAGTCGGAAGGTGCTTTAAAGGGCGTGCTTGGCTACACCACCGACAAAGTCGTTGCTACCGACTTTAGAGGCGAGACTTGCACCTCGGTGTTTGATGCAGATGCAGGCATTGCGCTCGACACTACCTTTGTCAAAGTTGTGGCTTGGTATGACAACGAGTGGGGATACTCAAACAAGTGCCTAGAGATGGTGCGCGTCATTGCATAAAGCAAGAAGGGTCTTCTAGTTGATGACTAGAAAAATGATAAAAAGAGCGACATGATTTTTTCACGTCGCTTTTTTTATGTCTTTACCGTTTTTCTTTCGATACTCCTTGTCGCTTGTGGCGGTGGAGGCGGTGGGAGTGCAGGCTCTTCGGCGGCAGACCCTGGTTGCTACCCGC
>CANBRV010000202.1 GCA_947372005.1 Comamonadaceae bacterium
GTTTTTACCCAAATGACACCAGCACCGAATGACGAAGGCGGCCTTGCTAACGCCATTTATGGCTCTGGTGTGATGGTGCTTTTGGCCACGCTGGTCGGCACGCCGATTGGCATTTTTGCTGGCATTTATTTGGCTGAGTTTGGCGAGAAGACTTGGCTAGGCTCTATTACTCGCTTCGTTAACGACATCTTGCTGTCTGCACCGTCCATTGTGATTGGTCTTTTTATCTATACGCTGGTGGTGGCGAGATTCAAAAGCTTTTCAGCCATCGCAGGTGTTTTAGCGTTAGCTTTGATTGTGATTCCCGTGGTCATTCGCACAACAGAGAACATGTTGCGCCTTGTTCCAAATGCTTTGCGCGAAGCGGCTTATGCGCTGGGTACGCCGCAGTGGCGTGTGATTTTGACGATTACGCTACGCGCGGCCAGGTCTGGCGTGCTAACGGGTGTACTGCTTGCAGTTGCTCGCATCGCCGGCGAGACGGCACCACTGCTTTTTACGGCGCTCTCCAACCAATTTTGGAGTAGTGACATTACTCAACCCATGGCAAGCCTTCCTGTCACGATTTTTAAATTTGCCATGAGTCCATATGAGAACTGGCAAAAGCTAGCGTGGGCGGGTGTGTTCATCATCACGATGTTTGTGTTGACCTTGAATGTGCTCGCACGCTGGATCACTCGCGCTAAATAATGGATTCAAAAATGGACACTCAAAAAATTATCAATCCCATCGACTCCAAGATATCAGTTCGTAACCTCAATTTTTATTACGGCAAATTTCATGCGCTCAAAGGCATTAACTTAGAAATTGAAAAAAACAAAGTCACTGCGTTTATTGGCCCCTCTGGATGTGGCAAATCGACCTTGCTCAGAACCTTTAATCGGATGTTCGAGCTTTATCCCGAGCAGCGCGCCACAGGCGAAGTGCTGTTAGATGGCGCGAATGTGCTAGAGGCCTCGCAGGACGTGGCTTTGCTTAGGGCCAAAGTCGGAATGGTGTTCCAAAAACCAACGCCATTCCCTATGTCGATTTATGACAACATCGCTTTTGGCATCAAGCTGTTTGAAAATTTAAATAGTAGCGATATGGATGACCGCGTGGAGTGGGCACTGCGCAAGGCGGCGCTGTGGGGCGAAGTGAAGGACAAGCTCAATCAAAGTGGCTCGGGACTATCGGGTGGTCAGCAGCAGCGCCTCTGCATTGCACGCGGCATTGCAATTAAGCCCGAGGTGCTTTTGCTGGACGAGCCTTGTTCGGCGCTCGATCCTATTTCGACCGCAAAAATTGAAGAGCTGATTTCAGAATTGAAGCAAGATTACACGGTCGTTATCGTGACACACAACATGCAGCAAGCTGCGCGTTGCTCGGACTACACAGCTTATATGTACCTAGGTGATTTGGTGGAATTTGGCACAACAGAAGATGTGTTCTTTAAGCCCAAACGCAAAGAGACAGAAGACTACATCACCGGCCGTTTCGGCTAATAGGAGTTAAAAATGGATAAACATATTTCAACTCAGTTCGATAGCGATCTGCGCGGAGTGTCAAGCCGTGTTTTGGAGATGGGCGGTTTAGTCGAAGCGCAAATTCGACTGGCGATTGAAGCGTTGGCGCTCATGAGCTCCGATGTAGCCTTGAAGGTGATTGAATCTGAAGAGTCGGTGAATCAGTTTGAGGTGGATATTGATCGTGAGCTGTCTAGCATCATTGCGCGTCGTCAACCGACCGCCAGAGATCTGAGACTTTTAATGGCAATTGCACGCACCACAGCAAATCTTGAGCGTGTGGGTGATGAGGCGGAACGCATGGCTCGAATGGTGCAGTCGATTTGCAAAGAAGGCGTAACACTTCGATTGCCGTCAGGCGATTTGCGTGTCGCCTCTGACTTGGCAGCCAAGCAGTTACGTAAGGCGCTGAATGCTTTTGCCAGATTAGATGCGGCAGATTGTGTGGCAATTTTGCGTGAAGACGATTTGATTGACCAGGAGTTCAATGGCTTCGTGCGTAGGATCATTACTTACATGATGGAAGACCCCCGTACGATTAGTGCAAGCCTCGATTTGCTCTTTATTGCTAAAGCGATTGAGCGTATTGGTGATCATGCTAAGAATATTGCTGAGAGTGTCATCTACATTGTTAAAGGTGCAGATGTACGTCATTCGAGTATGGAAGAAATTGAAACAGCGGTTAAATAAAAAATATGAAAAAACCGTACATCATCATTGTTGAAGATGAGGCAGCCATCGCCGAGCTGGTTGCTATTAATTTGAGGCATTCAGGTTTTGAGTGTGACATTGCCTGCGATAGCGCTCAGGCACAAGATATGGTTTTTGAGCGCATGCCAGACTTGGTCTTGCTAGATTGGATGTTGCCTACGATGAGCGGGTTTTCACTTGCTAAGCAATGGCGGAGCCAGGCCGAGACTAAGCAGCTACCGATCATTATGTTGACGGCTAGAGCTGAAGAGGTAGATAAGGTCGCAAGTCTTGATGCTGGGGTTGACGATTACATGACAAAACCGTTCTCAACGCGGGAGCTTTTGGCTCGTGTGCGAGCGGTACTCCGTCGCCGCGCACCAGACGTGGTTGTATCGGGTGGCACGTTGACCTCAGGTGTCATTTCGCTTGACAGTCTCGCTCATCGCGTGACGGCTGAGGGTAAAGAAATTAAGCTGGCACCGACTGAGTTCAAGCTGCTGACAGCGCTCTTGCAGCAAGGTGACAAAGTTCTCAAGCGCGAAACTCTGCAAAACATGGTTTGGGGGCATTACAGCGACATTGATGAACGTACCGTCGATGTGCACATTAAACGCCTGCGTGAAGCTTTGACAGCTGTGTCAGCAGTTGCAGCGTCGCAAATAGAGACCATACGCGGCATGGGCTATAGGCTATCCAAGTCCGCACCGTAATGGTTTATTCGCTTTTGTTTGGCAGCTTTTTGGTAGGGTCGCTCACGTCCATCTTTTGGGCACGGCAGCGTGCGGGACGGCTCACACTTCAATTTCAAAGGCAGCTTAAAGCGGAGCGGCAAAACAGTACCGTATACGAGCAGCGACTGCAAGCTTTCTTGTTGGCGCTACAAGCCTCGCCTAATGGCGTGGTGATTTTGGATAGCGACCGCCGCATCGAGTGGTGCAACCAAACGGCGGCACGTTTGCTGGGCTTAGATGCTGTACGTGATGTTGCGCAGCATATTGCGCATTTGGTGCGCGAGCCGCAATTTTTAGAGTATCTTTCACAAGAAAATTTTGAACACGAACTACGCTTTGACAATAAGGCTTTGCAGTTGCATCCGTATGGTCTTGGCCGTGCACTGCTCTTGGTCCGCGATGTGACTGATGTGGAGCGTGCCGAGCAAATGCGGCGTGATTTTGTGGCAAACGTATCGCACGAAATTCGGACGCCGCTGACGGTGCTGTCGGGATTCATTGAAACACTGCAAACATTAGATCTGAGCGTTGAAGAGCAAAAACGTTATTTGCAACTGATGGGCACGCAAAGCCAGCGACTTGGCGCATTAGTGGCAGATTTGCTGACGCTATCTAAGCTGGATGCAGAGGCTAAACCTTCATTAGAGCGTGTGAATGTTGAGAGATTGCTGCTGCAGTGTGAGCGTGAAGCTCGGATACTCGCGACGGTTCTAAAGCGCGATATAACAATTGAATTTAATGTGGAGTCTGGCACAGATATGCTGGGCTCAGCAAGCGAACTGCAAAGTGCCTTTTCTAATCTCATTACCAATGCGGTGCGTTACACGCCTTCTGGCGGTGCTGTTCAAGTTAAATGGCGTCAAAATGAGTTAACAGTAAAAGATACGGGTTTTGGCATTGCACCTGAACACCTGCCAAGGTTGACTGAGCGTTTTTATCGTGTGGATAAAAGCCGGATTCGAGAGCTAGGCGAAACAGCAGGAACGGGTCTGGGCTTAGCTATTGTTAAACATGTTGCACAGAGGCATGGTGCGCAACTTGAGATAGAGAGCACCATCGGCGTTGGCTCAACGTTTAAATTGATTTTTTAGAGCTTACGCGCAGCAATGCCATGCTAAACCAGACCGCAACGATGCTTAGGGAGATGATGGCAGTTAGCCAAAAAGCCTTCGGCGTTTGAGTAAAAATGGTGCTGCTGTTTTCGTAAGCAAGGTAATAGCCACCGCCAAGTCCAATTCCCCATAAGAAGATGCTATAGACCATGAGTGGCATCAAGGTGATGCGATAGCAGCGTAGCAAAAACATCCCCATAATTTGCAGACTATCAGGGACATGATAGAGGGCAACAAAAGCAAGCAATGTGCTAGCCAGCGCAATAATATCTGGATTGCTACTAAAAAGGGTTGCAAGCCAATGGCGGCTAATCAAGATAGCTACGCCAAGCGTACAGCTGAAGATAAGCCCCCAAGTCAA
>CANBRV010000203.1 GCA_947372005.1 Comamonadaceae bacterium
TTCTTCGTTGTTGAAGTATTTGACCGTCTCGTAATTGAGCAGCGAATCAATCGCCTTGCTGTGCGCCGTCGAGTCCAGCTCATTCATCTTCTTGCGAAACTGCGTGCGCCATTCGGTCACGGTAATGGTGTAGGTGATGTAAAACACCAACGCGATGAGCGTAATCACAGCAAACCACACATCAAATTTCACGGCAAGCAAGGTCAGCACCATGATCATTTCAATAAGCGTCGGAACGATGCTGTAGAGTGAAAACGAAATCAGCGAATGTACGCCGCGTGTGCCGCGTTCAATGTCGCGTGTCATGCCGCCTGTTTGTCGCTCAAGGTGAAATCGCAGGCTAAGGTTGTGTAAATGGCGAAACACTTCAAGCGAAATGCTGCGCGCTGTGCCCTCTGTGGCTTTAGAGAAAATCAGCTCGCGCAGCTCCGTAAATAGCGACGTACACAGTCGAAGCGCGCCATAAGCTAGCAGCAGCGCCACGGGCACAACCAACAAGGCGCGGGCAGGCGTGATGGTCATGTCGTCCACTAAGGTTTTGAGCAAAATCGGCACGCCCACGTTGGCCATTTTTGCCGCCACCATAAAGCTAAGAGCCAAGCTCACACGCCATTTGTAGCGCCACAAATACGGAAAAAGCCGCTGTAGCGTAGCCCAGTCGGAGCGCGGCGTGGTGTTCGTGGGGACGGGCGGAGAGTCGGAAGTGTGATGGCGCATGAGAGTGAGTCTTAAACGTCAAATATGATGACGGTATTCATTTATTCAACTGATTGTCGCCATGTCCAACGCTGACCTACCTGTTTCTTCTCTCCCGCATGACAAAGAGCTGGTACTCAAGGTCATCCCCATGCCAGCCGATTGCAATGCCAATGGTGATATTTTTGGCGGTTGGGTGATGGCGCAGGTGGACTTGGCAGGTTCTGTGTTGCCTGTACGCCGTGCGAGAGGGCGCATTGCGACAGTGGCAGTTAACGAGTTTATTTTTAAGCAACCGGTACGAATTGGCGATTTATTGTCGTTTTATGCCGAAATCACACGCGTGGGGCGTACATCCATTACGGTGCGGGTTGAGGTCTATGCTGAGAGTCTGCGCTCACAGGGTGCGTACACCAAAGTTACCGAGGCGCAAGTGACGTATGTGGCCATTGATGACAGCGGCAAACCAAGAGCCTTGCCAATTCAATAACACTCTTGTTATAATTCCAAGTCTTGGCCCGGTAGCTCAGTCGGTAGAGCAGAGGATTGAAAATCCTTGTGTCGGTGGTTCGATTCCGCCCCAGGCCACCAAGAAACTTTAAAAACCACTTTCGAGTGGTTTTTTCATTTGTAGATTCAAGTGTTTGAAATATAGAAGGAGGGCTGGTCTATGAAAAAAATGGTGGTTCTTCTGTGGATCTCATTAAGCTCTGTAGCTTTCGCCCAGTCAAAAAACTTTGAAGGTTTTGGTTTGGCTATTGACTACTCACTCAATGCCATTGCAGACCAGTCAACGCCTGGCGGGTCAGAAATCAGCAATAGTGGTATTCCCAGCATCACAGCTGACTATTTCAAAGCGATAAGCGAACAATGGCTTGTGGGTGCCTATGGAACTTATGACCTAGTAACTACAGACACTACAGGCACCGATCCCGATGCACATAACCCGATTGAGATTGGCGGAAAACTTGGGTTTGCCTTGAATGAAAAGTTAATGGCTTATGCCAAGCTTGGTTATTCGGCATCAAAATATTCATCACCTGGCTTTTATCAATGGCTTCATGGATCCAGTTATGGAATTGGGGCGGAGTATTTACTAACCAAGCATCTGTTTACAAGGTTTGAGGTCTCTCAGCAAAGCTATAAAACTATTTATTGGAGTGACGGCTCTAGTGATAAGGTTTGGATTAATTCGTATGGCGTGTCTTTAGGCTGGAAGTTTTAGCGGTTTTATATTCACTCAGCCGTAATCCCCGCCGCCTTGATGGTTTTTGCCCAAAGCGCGGTTTCAGATTTAACGAGCCCCGCCAGTTGATCTGGATTGCCATAACGCAGCTCCACGCCAGCGCTATCGGCTCGGGTTTTGGTCTCTGGCAACTCCAGTGCCGCCTTAATTTGGCCGCTTAGTTTTGCCACCACATCGGCTGGCGTTGCAGCAGGCGCAAAGATGCCAATCCACGCCTCTAGCTCAAAGCCTTTCAACCCCGCTTCCGCTGTCGTTGGCACATTTGGCAAGCCAGGATGACGCGACTTGCCCGCCACTGCCAAACCTTTTAGCTTGCCGGTTTGAATCTGCCCCATCACCGATGGCGGCGTGGTGATAAACACCTGCACTTGCCCAGACAGCACGTCTTGCAGCGCAGGCCCCGAGCCGCGATACGGAATGTGCACCATGTGCGTGCCTGTTTGCAGCTTAAAAAGCTCTGTGCCCAAGTGCGACAGCGAGCCGCTGCCCTGCGACGCGTAACTCAGCTTGCCAGGATTAGCTTTGAGGTACTTAATGAACTCCGTCAAATTATTGGCAGGAACGGAAGGGTGCACGGCAATCACGTTGGTGGCGATCGTGATGAGCGCCACAGGTGCGAAATCTTTTTGCGCCCAAGGCAAGTTGGCTGCGAGACTTGGATTGCCTGTGTGATACGCCGAGTACGAGTTAAGTAGCGTGTAGCCATCTGCCGCCGCACGTGCCACATAGCTATACGCCACGTTGCCACTGCCGCCGCTTCGGTTGTCCACCACCACCGATTGCTTGGTCACTTTGGCGAGTGAGTCCGACAAAATCCGCGCCGACGCATCCACAAAACCGCCGGGTGGATTGGGCACAACGAGCGTGATCGGTTTGCTGGGGTAGCTGGATGCCATGTTTGACGGTGTCGTCTGCGCTAGGCCTTGCTGGATAAGGCTTGCCGAGGCAATGATGCCGCAGATCAATATGGATAAGGCTTTCGTGAACATGGGAATCCTTTTGAACAAATAAACAAACGATAAGGCGTTACATCACGTGCAAACCGCCATCGACCATCAAGGTGGTGCCTGTGATGAAGGAGGCTTCACTGCTGGCTAGCCACAAAACGGGATAGGCAATCTCGCCCGGACTTGCCCAGCGCGCCAGCAGGGATGTGGCTTGGCGCTCGGTTTTTAGCTGATCGATGGGTTTGCCCGCAGCCTGTGCTTTCTTCACATGAAAGTCAGTCAACGTTGAGCCGGGGCAGACTGCATTGACACGAATACCATAAGCAGCTTCCTCGTGTGCCAAGGTGCGAGTCAAAGCGAGCAGGGCGGCTTTGCTGGCATCGTAGAGCCCCATGCCTTGGCGACCCGTCACGGCATAGCACGACGACACATTCACGATGCTGCTGCCTTGGCTTTTGCGTAGTGCTGGCAAAGCAGCACGGCAAAAATTGGCCGCACCCACAAGGTTGACACCTAGCAAGGCGTGCCACTCGTCAGGCGAGGCATCAGCAATGGCACTGGTGCTTCGCATCGCCGCGTTGTTGATCAGCGTATCTACGTGGCCATGTACTTGCAAAGCCATATCCAGTGTGGCCTGCGCGGCATCTTGGTTGCCAATATCGGCAACAAAATAGGTAACTCGTGCCTTGGCGTGTTCCGTACGAATAGCCGCGCAAGTGGCCTCTAGCGCCGCTGCGTCTTGATCCACCAACGTGACCGCCGCGCCTTCAGCACAAAACAGCTTGGCAATGGCGGCACCAATGCCCGCACCACCGCCCGTGATGATTGCTGATTTGCCGTAGAGTCGATTCATTAATCTGCTTTCGCGCCTGTGGCCTTAATCACTTTGCCCCAGCGCACGATTTCAGTTTTGATCCACGCCGAAAAATACTCGGGTGTGCTGGCGACAAAATCAAACTCCATTCCTAGCAGTTTTTCTTTGATTTCAGGTGAGTTCAAAATTTTGACAATCTCTTTGTTGTAGCGATCAATGATCGGGCGCGGTGTGCCGCCTGCCGCCAAAAAACCAATCCACGCTGTGCCAATCAAGTCAGGGTAGCCCGACTCGATCATGGTGGGAATATTCGGTGTGCTGGCCATGCGTTTTGCACCCGAAGACGCAATCAAGCGCAGACGACCTTCTTTGGCGAATTGCTGCACGTTGCCAGGTACAAAAAAACCTGTTTGCACGTTGCCACCAATCAGATCAGTGACCGCAGGCGCTGTGCCTTTGTAGGGGATGTGCGTGATGTCCACATGCGCGGCGAGTTTCAGCATTTCCATCGTCAAGTGCGACGCGCTACCAACCGAGATAGATGCATAAGAAATTTTTCCTGGCTGTGCTTTAGCCAGTGCCACCAGCTCGGCGACGGTGCTCACGGGCAGCTTGGGATTGACCGCTAAGTATTGCGATGCCGTGACGGCGAGTGTGATGGGCGCGAGGTCTTTAACTGG
>CANBRV010000204.1 GCA_947372005.1 Comamonadaceae bacterium
AGGGCGCTTTGCGTGTGTCTATGACTGGGCGCAACCTCGCCCGGCAGGATCAATTGCAAGCCTGCATAGAGCGATTGCGTAATGGCAGATTGACCCCGCAGAGCAGGGTTCTCTAGTATCAGCACACGACGGACGGCCTCCTCAGCAGAGATCACCTCGCCAGCCCTTGCTAGATAAGGCCTTACAGCCTCGTAGCTCCAGAAGGCAGGATCACAGGGCGTTAGCGGGGCTTGAGGAACAAGGGCGTGTAGCACCTCCCATAACGGAGTGAGGTTGTGCGGCGACATGTCCGCATAAAGCTGTTGGCGATCGTGTTGTATGTTTTGCTGTGTGTTCATGATTGAATTTGTAGCCAAATACGCTGATCTTTGATTTGAACAGGATAAGTCCTTATATCGGCAGTCAGCGGTGCGCACATCGCTTTGCCCGTGCAAACATCAAAGCGCCCTTGGTGCAGCGGGCATTCAATCTCGTTGCCCTCCAAAAATCCATCGCTCAAGCGAGCCGCGCCATGTGTGCAAAGATTGTCGGTCGCAAAAATCGCGCCATCAACTTCGTAAAGGGCAATCTCTTTGCCTGCAGCCAAAACACTAATGGCGCACATTTCTGGCACGGCGGCTAATGGCGCTACATCGATCCATGTGTCAGTCATGGGAATCCTTCTTTAAATGATGCAATTAAATGGGGTAGATGATGGAGTTGGCAATCATCTCACTATCGTAGACGCACAAGCGGGATTGAAACTTGAGTCCTGCTGCCGTGCGCACAATCACATCGCGGTAAAAGCCGACGTTATAGACCGTGGATTCGCCGTCCAGCTTGGTGCGCAGCACGGCGTAATTGGCTTCTGAGCAAATGCGCTCTACGTCTAAGGTTTTCTCTACGGATGTGATGCGCGGCGCACCCACAATGTGCCGCTGGTAATAGGGATCGTGGTACAGCGTCTCCTTCACGCTGTAGACGCGGTCTTCCATCATGCCCTTACTCTCTAGCGCTAGCAAACACAGCGGGAAACCTTGCTCATAATTCTCGCGCGGTTGCAAGCGGTACGTACCTGTCTCAATAAAAAACTCAGGCCATTGTTCCCAGCGATCCGAGTCGCAGGCCATGGCGTAGTCGTTATAGAGGTTCACCAGTTCGAAGTAGGTGTTGAAGTCCATCACAAAGATACCCCCATCACTTTGCGCCAATACGCATACATGCCGCGAATCAAGGTCTCGGTCACCATGTGATCCGCGTCGCCAATATCGTGCCCGCCCATTTCCACGACGGTGCGATGGGAGGGTTTTTGCTCAAAACCTTCTTGCGACCATTCAATCACTTCGCCATCATCAGCGGACACATAACCCGCAGGGCCAAACAGATTAGCTTGAATCAAGCGCCGCTCCTGCATCTCAGGCGTATCGTCCTCAAAACCAAAATGCGTCCACACAAAATCGAACGAGCCGTGACCATTGGGTTGTATGTGCCGCATCGACACACTGTTGACTTGCTGCTGAACGATGAGGCTAGGGAAGATCGTGGTCATCACGGCGCTGGGGCCGTTCCACCACGCTTCTGGGACGATGTCTAACTGCCGCATATCTTTCAGCGTCATGTGGTCTTTGTAGCTTTGCACGCCGCCGACCACTTCTTCGTTTTTATTGCCAGCGCCGCGCGTGGAAATCATGGCGGCATGACGGAAATGCGCGTCCATTTTGAGCTCGGATTTGTTGTCCGCACGCCAGAGTCCAAACGTAGAAAACCATGTGTGAAGCAGACCTGGGTGATACGGATCTTTGATGTTTTCTTGCATCAGCTTCCAGTTACCTGGAATGCGCTGTCGCCTATAACCTAGCACCTTGATCTTGCGGTTTTCGCTAAAGACGCGGTCAAAGTAATGCAGGATGGTCTCACCTAAAAACGATTCCAGCGATTCAATCTCGTGATCGAACGACGCAAACACCACACCGCCGCGTGTGGCGACTTTCAGCTTCGTTAAATTGTGGTCGCTAGGTTTGAAGTCCTTGGGCATCCCGCCATTGACCTTGCCGTCCTCTTTGACCCCGCGCCGAAAAGGTACGCCTTGCAAATCGCCTTTGAGGCTGTAATTCCACTGGTGGTAGGGGCATAAAAAATCTTTTTGATTGCCGCTGCGCTCGCGGCAAAACCTGAGGCCACGGTGAGCGCAGACGTTTTCAACCACATTGATACTGCCGTCTGCATCGCGCACCATGATGACCGAACGCTCGCCAATGGCCGTGCGTCTAAAGTCGCCAGCGTTTGGGATTTCGGCCTCTAAGCCCACATAGCACCAGTGCCCTGTGTAGAAGAATTTATCGAGCTCCTTAGCATGCAAATCGTCCCGCGTGTAAGCCCAAAAAGGCACACGGCTCACGCCTTCGCTAGAACCGTCTTGCGGCCAAGCTGGTGTTTTTTGAAAATGAATCGGCTCTTCTCTCATGGCTTGATCTCCTTTTATTAGATTGTGAAGGCCTTAGCTTTATAAGTAAATGCGAGATAGTGAATAGATAAAATCACCGTTGTGAATAAAGGGTGTGCCATGAATTTAAGACAAATTGATCTCAATCTCTTGCTCATCTTCAACCAGATGTTGCTGGATCGCCGTGTTTCGACTGCGGCAGAAAAATTAGAACTAACGCAGCCTGCCGTGAGTAACGCGCTCCGGCGGTTGCGAATTTTGCTGAAAGATGAGTTGTTCGTAAGGACGGCAAAGGGAATGGAGCCGACCCCCTACGCCATGCATCTAGCTACCCCTGTTGGTCAGGCGCTGGAGGCTCTAAAAACGGCATTTGCAGAGCGCGATGTGTTTGACCCGCAAACCAGTACACGAACCTTTACTTTGGCAATGACAGACATTGGAGAAATTTACTTTATGCCGCCCCTGCTGGAGGCGCTTGCTAGGCTGGCTCCGCAGATCAAAATTAGCACGCTTCGACACAATGTGGGGCATTTGAAAGAAGAAATGGAGGCGGGCAGCGTGGACTTGGCGCTGGGATTGTTGCCTCAGCTGAAAACTGGATTTTTTCAGCGCCGCCTTTTCAAGCATCGTTATGTTTGCATGTTTCGCAAAGGACATCCGGCGGCGAAAAGCCCACTATCGCTCAAGAGCTTTTCTGCGCTAGAGCACCTTGGTGTCATTGCTGCGAACACGGGGCATGGCGAGATGGAGGCGCTGATGGAGAGACGAGGCATCAAACGGCATGTGCGTTTAGTCGTCCCTCATTTTGTCGCTGTTGGACACATTCTTCAAAGTACAGACCTGATTGCGACCGTTCCAGAGCGCTTTGCTGTTCGCTGCGAGAAGCCTTTTGATTTAGTGATCTCGCCGCTGCCCGTCAAGCTGCCAGAAATTGCTATTAACCTGTTCTGGCACACCAAATACAACCGTGAGCCTGCCAATGTGTGGCTTCGCCAATTGCTGATTGAATTGTTTTCAGATGCTTAGTTGCAAAAACGTCTTCCTAAACTTCTCTACCTTCGGCCCCACCACAAATGCGCAATAGCCTTGATTGGGGTTATTCGCAAAATAGTTTTGGTGGTAGTCCTCGGCCTTGCTGTAGTTATCGACAAAAGCCACTTCGGTCGTGATTTGGCTAAAGATTTTGTCTGCCATCAGCTTGGAGATGAAGGCTTTTGCTACGGCTTCTTGTTCGCCACTATTTACGTAGATGCCGCTACGGTATTGGGTTCCAGAGTCATTTCCTTGGCGGTTCAGTGTGCTGGGGTCGTGGACGACAAAGAAAATTTGCAAGATTTGATCAAGCGTGATGACGCTCGCGTCAAACGTAATTTTGACGACCTCGTTATGACCTGTTCGCCCAGTGCAAACTTGCTCATAAGTTGGATTTTTGACATAGCCATTGGTGTAGCCCGATTCCACAGCAGTGACACCTTTGACGT
Source organism: Comamonadaceae bacterium (assembly GCA_947372005.1). Lineage (GTDB taxonomy): Bacteria > Pseudomonadota > Gammaproteobacteria > Burkholderiales > Burkholderiaceae_C > JASGCK01. The sequence goes on from CANBRV010000204.1 coordinate 3,904, forward strand.
TTAGATAGACGGCCTCGGTGCACCAAAAGCAGCCGCCGCCCAGAGTAATTGTTTGTGTCGTCATTTCTTACTTCCAATCATCAAATCTGCTGCTTCGCGCCATCCATAGTCTTTGCCAAGCTTGGCGAATACGCCCTCAAGTTTTAGCGCAGCGATGCTGGCTTGCTTGTCTGCAATCGCGCTTGCCATAAATGGTTCAAAACCTGCTTCGCGCACGGTTGCGGCTGACTCGCGCATTTCCTCGCTTCGGCGTTTGCCGTGCATGATGACGCGACTAAACAAATAATCGCCTTGCTTTTCCCAATCAATTTCGGGGAATGTCTCAACTAGCGTTGGGATGACGTAATCCTCCACGCCGTAATGCCGCGCCGTCGTGTAGCTCTCCATGATTAAGGCTTCTAGTCCTTTAATCATGACGCTTCGGCACATTTTGATAGCGGATGCAACGCCCAATTTTTCAGACACTATC
>CANBRV010000205.1 GCA_947372005.1 Comamonadaceae bacterium
TGGTTCTGGGCAAACGTGGTTCTACGCCAAGATGTTCGTGGTGGTGCTGGCGCTGGGCTATCACCATGCTTGCGGATCAATCTTGCGCAAGTTTAAAAATGCACAAAACATACGCAGCCAAAAATGGTTTCGTTGGTTCAACGAAGTGCCTGTGCTCTTGATGCTGGCCGCTGTGGTGCTGGTTGTGGTTAAGCCGCAGTTCTAAAATTTTCAACAATGGCACGCCTGCAAGCCACACGGACTGCTGCTTCTGGGCTTGCATTGCCGCTAGCCCTTTTCTACTGTGGGCTTGTGGCCTACGCTAGTTTGTATCCGTTTGTGGGTTGGCAATCGCAAGGCGTGATGCCATGGGCGTTTGTGCTGGCGCCCTTGCCGCGCTATTGGAGCGGTTTTGATGTCGCCATTAACGTGCTCGGTTACATGCCTTTGGGGTTTTTGCTTGCCGTCGCTTGGCGCGGCGCAAGCAGGTCACATCCCGCTTGGTTTGCGGTGCTAAGCGCATTCTTGCTCTCGTTTGCGATGGAAGGGCTGCAAACCTACCTATCGCCCCGCGTAGCGTCTAACGTTGATTGGGCGCTCAACACCATAGGCGGCGCCTTGGGTGGCATGCTGGCTTGGATGGCAGATGGGCTGGGATTTTTGCAAAGCTGGTCGCGATTTCGCGGGCGCAGTTTTTCTGTGGGATCAGGCTTTGCGCTTGGGCTTTTGATACTGTGGCCGTTGGCGCTGCTCTATCCAACCCCTGTGCCGCTGGGCCTTGGGTCAGGTCTTGGGCAGTGGTTAGAGCTGGACACGCAAGAGCTATCCGGCAGAGCCGAGTCCGCTGTTATTTCACTGGGACTTGTGGTGCCGATTTTGATCAGCTATGCCGTTACCCCCAAGTTGTTACACCGCGTGATGGCACTGTTCTTATTGGTGATCGTTGCACTGGGTGTCACCACGCTATCCAACGGTCTCAGCTTTGGTCCCGAACACGCGACTGTGTGGTTGCATGAACAAACTTTATGGGGTTTATGGGTGGGCGTGGCAGCAAGTGCACTGCTCCTGCCCACGGCGCGCAGGTTGTGCTGGGTGTTGGCATTTTTGCTGCTAGTGCCAGAGCTCTTATTGCTTGGCATCATGGCGCCCGATCCGTACTTCATCCAGACACTTAGCATTTGGGAGCGCGGCCAGTTCATTCGCTTCTATGGCGCCACGCAGTGGCTAGGCCGACTGTGGCCGTACGCGGCGCTCATACTCATCATCTCCAACATCACTTGGCCACGTAAAAATTAAAATAGTTCTATGACGACATCTTCTGCAAAACCATACTACGAACGCCACATCTTTTTTTGCTTGAATGACCGCGACAAAAGCAAAGGCGAAGATGCCTGCGCGCATCACAACGCCAATGATTCATTTACGCATTGCAAACAAGCCGTTAAAAAAGCGGGCTTGGCTGGCGAGGGCAAAGTCCGTGTCAACAAGGCAGGCTGCCTAGACCGCTGCGCGGGCGGCCCGATTGCAGTGGTTTACCCCGAAGGCGTGTGGTACAGCTACGTGGATACGCACGACATCGACGAAATTGTGGAGAGTCACTTAAAGAACGGCAAAGTCGTTGAGCGGCTTGTCACACCTGCTGGCGTGGGACGCTGAAGCCCGCGGACGCAATGAACGCCCTCAAAATCTATTTGCAACCTGCCAGCCTCAGGATGCTGGCGCTAGGTTTTTCCGCAGGCCTGCCGCTGCTCTTGGTGCTGGGCACGCTGTCGTTTTGGCTGCGCGAAGCGGGCGTGAGCCGCGCCACGATTGGGCACCTATCGTGGGTGGGCTTAGCGTATGGCTTTAAGTGGGTTTGGGCGCCGCTAGTCGATCGCGTCACGCTGCCTTTACTTGGCCGCCTGGGTCGCCGCCGCTCGTGGCTGCTCTTGGCTCAAGTTGGTGTGATGGCGGGGCTGGTGGGTATGGCCATGAGCGACCCCAAAGAGTCCTTGAACGTCATTGTGTGGTGCGCGCTCTTAGTCGCATTTTCTAGCGCCACGCAAGATATTGCGCTGGACGCTTTTCGTATTGAGTCTGCCGACACCAGCCTACAAGCTGCGCTTGCCGCCAGCTATCAAACAGGCTATCGCCTTGCCATGATTTGGGCAGGAGCAGGCGTACTGTGGATTGCAGCAAGGGCCGAAATTTCGAACGCAGCTAACTACGACCACGCCGCTTGGGGTATGGCTTACAGCGTGATGGCGCTCTCGATGCTGGTGGGTGTTTTAACAGTTTTATTTTCAAAAGAGCCAGTGCAAACACAGGTCATCACACGTGCCAAAAATCTACCTGAGTGGTTGCAAGTTGCACTTATCCAACCGTTTGCTGAGTTCATTAGCCGCTACCGCTGGCAAGCCGCGATCATCCTTGCACTCATTGCCACGTACCGCATCTCCGATATCGTCATGGGTATCATGGCGAACCCGTTTTATGTGGACATGGGCTACACCAAGGATGAGGTGGCAGCGGTTACCAAAATCTACGGTGTGGCGATGACGCTGCTCGGCGCATTCATTGGCGGCGCACTTGCGCCCAAGGTTGGCGTGATGCGCCTCATGATGGCGGGCGCGGTGCTCTCTAGCCTCACCAATTTGCTGTTTGTGTGGTTAGGTTCGCGTGGTCACGATGTCAACGCCTTGATTGCTGTCGTCTCCGCTGATAACCTAGCCAGCGGCATTGCCAGCGCGGCGTTTATTGCGTATTTGTCTAGCCTCACCAACATCAACTACACCGCTACGCAGTACGCGCTGTTTAGCTCGCTGATGCTGCTATTGCCCAAATTTTTAGCGGGCTTTTCGGGGGAGTTTGTCGATGCGCAAGGCTATGCGAACTTCTTCTCTGCAACGGCCTTGCTGGGCTTGCCTGTTCTGGCGCTGGTGTGGTGGGCAGGGCGGATGCAGAGGCGTCCCAATGGATTAGAATAAGGCTATGCAAACGATTGCCGAATTGCCTGAATTCATCAAGTCGTCACGCAAGTTGTTGGACGACGATGAACGGCAAGACTTGATTCGATATTTGTCTGAGCAACCTAAGGCGGGTGATTTAATGGTCGGCACGGGCGGCGTTCGCAAGTTACGCTGGGGTCGAGGTTCGCAAGGTAAAAGTGGTGGCGTACGCGTCATTTATTATTTTCACGATGAGCAAATGCCGCTTTATTTGCTGAGCTTGTTTGCTAAAAACGAACAAGCCAATTTATCGCTGGCCGAGCGAAACGAATTGTCAGGCTTAGTAGATTTATTGGTTGCTGTTTGGAAGGATAAAAATAAATGAATACTGCATTTCAAAGTATCAAACAAGGCCTGCAAGAAGCCGTTGCCCATGCGCAAGGTCTTGCGCCGCAAACGCGCATCCACCGTCCGCGTGCTGTCGACGTAAAGCAACTAAGAAGCAAGGTCGGACTCACGCAAGAGCAATTCGCTGCACGGTTTGGATTTTCAAAAGCGACGCTACGTCACTGGGAGCGAGGTGATCGCAATCCTCACGGCCCCGCCTTGGTGTTACTCAATGTGATTAACCACAATCCGCAGGTGGTTTATGAGGCGTTAGCTGCTTAAATCTTCGCTTTTTTACCGACCAGCAGCTAGCCGTTCAATCTTCAAACCCTTGGCGGTACGAGGCGGGAAGCCCTTCCATGCGGCTGGATCAAAGTACGCGTCCATGCCAGCGTCGCCCTTTAGGTATTTGCCAAGCCAAGCGGTGATGTAGTGCTCGGCGATATTGTTCATACGCACGTTATCCCATACGGCATCGATGTAGTGGTTCGCCATCGTTGCACCTGTTTTAGGGTCAATCGCTTGCGCCTCAATGGGTGGTGGCATGGGCGCAGCGGCGTTGTGATTGGCGTTTTCAAACGTGAGCAGTGTGCGGTCAACGCCCGTTGCGCCTTGCCAAGTAGCGCGAATGCTGTCGTAACCCGAGACATCATCAACTGATCCCGCTAGCCATAGCGCAGGGACTTTGATGCTGGACACCGTTTGCGCATCGAATACACCACGGATGTGCCCCCAAGGCGCAATGGCCACAATCGTTTTGATGCGCTTGTCGAATAAGGCCTGTTGCGAAGCACTACCAGCCACATGCACGCCCAAAAGACCGTGCGGGACGATTACAGGAGCGACATCCGAATCCACCGCTTTTTGCGTCACGCCAGCGCCAGCCGTAATGAGTGCGCCATAGCCACCCATCGAGTAACCAACAACCGCGCTGCGTTCAGCGTCCACAAGACCGTTTAAGAACGACGCTGAATCCTTTGATTGACGCGCCATTGCGTTCAAAACAAAAACTTGATCGAGCGGTCTGTTAACGAGTGTGGAAGCAAAGCTAAGAGGATTTTTAGTAAAGACATC
>CANBRV010000206.1 GCA_947372005.1 Comamonadaceae bacterium
GGCATCTTGCTATACAAGGACGGATTAATCGTTTGCGAACCCACCGTGCCAACCAAAAGGGTGTAGCCATCAGGTGCGCTCTTTGCCACAAAATCCGCGCCGATATTGCCGCCCGCACCAGGCTTGTTCTCTACCGTCACAGCTTGCCCAAGTGATGCCCATTTTTCAGCAAGCACCCGAGCCAAGATATCTGGCGCACCGCCCGTAGGAAAGCCAATCACGATCTTGACCGGTTTATTTGGCCACACAGCTTGGGCGTTAGCGCCAAGATGCAGCAGAAACAAAGCAGCAACCGTAAGCAGAGTAGTTTTTTTCATCATATTTGCTATTTTTCAGCAAATTGACACATCCATCTATGCAGACATACCCTAGCAAATATTGTTACTTATTTTTAATAAATTATGGTAAACTAATACCGTTAACTTAATTTTTTACTTAATTTTAAAAAAAATTACATCTTATGTTCAATCAAACCTCACATGCAGAGCAAAACAACAATGTTTATGTCATTGATTTGGGCGTCTCACGAAACCCTACGGTTTCCGTGACGTATGAACAAAAAGCATCTTGGATGCTTCACACTAGCGTCTTACTGCCCGCAGCACAAACAATTGATCTAACAATTGCCGAACACGAAAGCACAACCTTAGCGCTAGCCAATGCCATCCAGCAAGCCTATGCCTCAGGCATGTGGCCAGAGCAGCTAAACGAACTCACGATTCGAACAGCCCATCTCAGTGGAGTGGAAAAATTGAAAAATGGATCTGAAAAAAAATACATAGAAAGCGATCCATCATTTGGAATGCTTTTGAACATGCACGAGCGATTCGCTAATGCTGCTGCCGACGCCATTCATTTGGCACGTGCTGACAAGGTTGAAGAAGCCTACGCCGTACTCACAGGCCAATACGCACGAGCAAGCCGTCAAATTGTTTGGTTACTCAAAAATTTAAAGCAGCGGATTCAAACACCTAAAGCAGACACAGGCATTACGCTAGCGGCATAACGCGCAACTGACCCAGTCTTAAGCTGGAATACCTTTATTTGCAAGGCCATCCGCTCGCTCATTGCCCGCGTTACCCGCATGACCTTTGACCCATTGCCAGTCGATTGTGTGCCCCGCGTTTGACACTACAGCATCCAATCGTTGCCATAAATCCACATTCTTCACAGGCTGCTTGGCAGCAGTCTTCCAACCACGCGCCTTCCAACCTGCAATCCATTCAGTGATGCCTTGCATGACGTACTTACTATCCAAATAAACCGTCACCTCGCATGGCCTTGTAAGAGCCGATAAGCCCTCAATCACCGCCATCATCTCCATGCGATTGTTGGTCGTCTCGCGTTCGCCACCGCACAGCTCGCGCTCAGTCAAACCCTTATCCGTCGTGGCCTGCAAGAGCGCGCCCCAGCCGCCAGGGCCTGGATTGCCTTTGCATGCGCCGTCGGTGTAGAGAGCGACCTTCATGCGGCAATTGCCTCATGCCGCTGCTGCCTTTTGAGTTTGCTATTTTTATTTTTAATTTGCATTCTTTCTTTATCCATACCAATGACGGCTTCTACATTCGCCATATCTTCCGTTTGCATTAAATACTTTTGCACAAACTCAAACAATCGATCCAGCGCAAACTGATGAGTCTTGCCTGTTGTTGCGTAGAGCCAATCGGCAAACATCATGAAGTTATTGAATGCGGAATCTTCAGGGCGCGTACCAAGCAGCAACGGCAACGTATTCGCAAAGCGTCCCGAGTTCGCCACCAAGTCCCAGTAGCGAGCGAAGCGGCTCATGCGCTGCATATCGTTAAAACTGAGGTCTTGATTCTCCACAATTTCATAAGGAGCGTCAGGGCTAAACGTCATGCGGTATGGCGCGGTGTGCCGAATGATGGGCGTTCCGCGAAGGCGCTTCAAGATGCCGAATTGAATTTCGTGTGGCCCCAATCCCACCAAGCGATCAAAGCCTGCGCCAAAACTTTGCATGTTTTCACCCGGCAAGCCAGCAATGAGATCGACGTGCATGTGCGCCCTACTTTGCGTGTGCAGCCAGTGTAAATTCTCCGCCGCCTTATCGTTGTTTTGCTTGCGGCTGACCAAGGCCTGTACATCCGTATTGAAAGTTTGAATGCCAATTTCAAATTGCAAAGCGCCCGCTGGGAATTTGGCAATCGTCTCTTTCAGTACATCGGGCAAATGATCGGGTACAAGCTCAAAATGAGCATACACAGGGTCTTCCTCTGTCCATCGATCTAAAAAGAATTGCAAAATTTTGAGGCTCACCTTAGCATTCAAATTGAACGTGCGATCCACAAACTTAAACTGCCTTGCACCGCGCTTGTAAAGCGTGTCCATCTCTGCTAAGAACGCTTCGGTCTCAAACGGCCACGCCGTTTTATCGAGTGCACTCAGGCAAAACTCACACTTAAACGGACAACCACGGCTCGCCTCCACGTAAAGCGTGCGGTGGGCAATATCGACATCCGTGTATTCGCCATAAGGCATGGCAAGCTGGGAGAGTGGCGGTTGCTCGCCAGCATGCACTTTCATGAGCGGCTTGGGGCCGTGCAAAACCGCTAGGGCTAATTTGCGGAAAGTCACATCGCCCCAGCCTGTCACCACATAATCTGCGAGCTGGCAAATGCGCTGTTCATCAATTTCAAAACTCACCTCGGGGCCGCCAAGAATAATGACGACTTCAGGCGCGACTCGTTTCAATAGTGCCACGATCTTGGTGGTCTCATCGACATTCCAGATGTACACCCCAAAGCCGATAATTTTTGGCTGATGCGCGAGTAGCTTTTCAACGACTTCATTGGTTTGCTGGCCGATGATGAACTCATCAATCACGCAAGTCTCTCGCAACTCGCCAAGATTAGCCCGCAAGCAGCGCAAGCCCATACTGGCGTGCGTGTAGCGGGCGTTCAGCGTAGTAAGGACAATACTGGTCATACTTAGCTTAGAACCGAGTACCTAGTGAGAAACGCCACATGTTCTGCACACCAAAATTGGCATTTGGGTCATAGCTTAAACGCACAAATTTTTCATGCCAATCGTAAGTGGCTGACAAGCCTAGTTTTTTTATTTTTTGTACGCCGCCCGTACTGTCTGTCACGCTACCCGCTTTCGATAACACATCAAAAGTCACGCGCTCGTGCTCACTTAAACCTTGCCGATAAATCGCGTGGAAGTGGCGTTGGTCAGGGTTTAAGCGATTGTCTCGCACCCATTGAAAGCCTAGCGATTGGTGCGCATTCCAGCGGTAACCTCCCGACGCCATCAAAGCATCGTTGGGATCGAAATTCAAATTGACATACGGACGAAGATTGGTGCGTCCAAGCCCTGCACCCACGTACCAAGTATCGCCCGTCTCCACACCAAAGCTACCACCCCAAAAGCCACCAGAAGCTGCTTGTAGACTGGGTTGCAGCCGAACCGAGCCTGTCGTGAATGTGTTATCCCAGCCCGTACGCCATTGCTTTTGTCGCGTTGTTTCGTCATTGTTCACCGCAGGTTGCAAATACCAACCCACCCACGCATCACCCAACTTGGAGGTGTTGCGAAGATTCACGTCTATGCCTCGTGCCGCCGACTGCCCGCCGCCATATAAGCCTGTCGTGAGTTTGAAGCTAGGATCTTCTGCCCATGCCTGCTGTGCAGCACATAGACAGAGGAGTGCCCATAGAGTTTTCACAATACGCCCCCAAGCACACTGATGGTGAAGGAGATGATGCCCACATTAAAAAAGAATGCCATGACGCTATGCAAAAGCGCTAGGCGACGCATCCGCCCATCTGTAATTTGCACATCCGCAGTTTGGCATGCCATGCTAAGGATGAGTGAAAAATAAAGAAAGTCCCAGTAATCTGGCTCAGATGTGCCTGGAAATAGCAGTCCCCCATCGTTAAGGTGTCGATTAAGAACATATCGATGTGCGTATTCATGCGCAAAATTAGCGGCCAATAAAAGCCATGCAAGCACAATTGATAAGCCAGAAAATACAACACTAATTGACGCTTGTGCTTTGCTCGCACGAAGCTCGTCATGCAGCGCAAGAAGCACTATGCCAATAGCAAGAGTGAACAAACCGATCACAGTTCCTTTGCCATATATTTGCCGCTCAGCACGGCGCAGCATCACAACGGGAGTGGCCTTGGACATTGACTGAATCATGCTTGCTAAAAAGAAGGCGGCGCTGATGTCAAAAGCCAAAAGCACAGCTTGTGAAGCCGGCATATAAAGAGTTAATACAACATAACAGATGAGCGCAATCAACAGTGCAGCGAAGAGTAGCGGCCTTGCAAGCAAAGAACGAATGTATCTAACAAAACGGTA
>CANBRV010000207.1 GCA_947372005.1 Comamonadaceae bacterium
TTGATGACATCGCGACTAGCGACAGCCACAACCCTGACGTGCCGTGAATCACGCACCGCATCGGTAAATTGTTTGGCGATGTTGGCAGCGCCTAGGATTCCTATTTTGAGTGGTTCGATCATGATTTCAACTATAAACGAAGTATGACATCGCCGCTCACAACTCCCTGCTCCATCACCGCCCTATCGGCGTCCGATCTCTCTAAAGCTATACACAGCAAGGCTTACAGCTGCGTCGAGGTGATGCAGGCGTATTTGAAACGTATCGCCAAAGTCAACCCAACTTACAACGCCATCATCAGCTTGAGGGGTGAATCTGAGCTTTTGACTGAGGCCAAGTTACACGACGAAATGCTAGCCGCTGGCAACAGCAAAGGCTGGCTACACGGCATTCCGCAGGCGATTAAGGATTTATCACCCGCAGCTGGCATCTATACGGTCTACGGCTCACCACTGATGACGAAAAATGTTCCGTTAGAGGACGGACTCATGGTGCAGCGTATGAAAGCTGCTGGCGCAATCATCATTGGCAAAACCAATGTCCCCGAGTTTGGCCTTGGCTCGCACAGCTTCAATACGGTGTTCGGTGCCACTAAAAACGCTTTTGATATGACGAAAACGGCGGGAGGCTCTAGTGGTGGATCGGCCGTCGCGCTCGCACAGCATTTACTGCCCGTCGCGGATGGCTCAGACTTTATGGGCAGCCTTCGCAATCCTGCGGGCTGGAACAACATCTACGGCATGCGCCCCAGCCAAGGCCGCGTCCCTATGTGGCCTGCGACCGAGGTCTGGGTCTCGTCACTAGGCACCGAGGGTCCGATGGGACGCACCGTAGAAGATGTCGCGCGCCTCATGGAAACACAATCGGGCTTTGACGCGCGTTGCCCGATATCGATTAGTGAATCTTTTGATTTGGAGCACGCTTTAAAACCTATGACGGGTGCTGAAGTTAAAAACGTCAAAGTTCTTTGGCTAGGCGATTTAGGCGGCTACCTTCCTATGGAGGATGGCATTTCAAATATTTGTGAACTTGCCCTGCAAGGCATATCCAGCAAGGGCTGCAAAGTAGAGGCTTGGGAAAGCCAATCCCAACTTGGCTTTCAGCCTGAACGTATCTGGAAGGCTTGGCTGGTATGGCGCCAAGCGTTAGTAGGCGCACGGCTTGCCCCTTTTGTGGCTATGAAGAATGGCCGAGAACAAATCAAAGTAGAGGCTCTTTATGAATACGATGCAAGCCTCTCACTCACGGGCGAAGCCTTTATGAATGCCAGCGTTGTGCGAAGCAGTTTTTATCAAGCAATGGTCAAACTTTTAGAGTCCTTTGACGCCATCGCTCTGCCCACGGCGCAAGTTTGGCCTTTTGATGTGAACATGCGCTACCCAACGGAAATCGTGACAACAAAAGGTACGGTTCAAATGGACACTTACCACCGCTGGATGGAGGCAACGATTTACGCCACCTTTGCTGGCTTGCCGTGTATCAGCGTACCCGCAGGGTTTGGTGCAAACGGATTACCGATGGGCATACAGCTCATGGGCAAGCCGCAAGGGGATGCGGACTTGCTACGACTAGCGGTGCTATTCCCCGTCATCCCCGCGTAGACGGGGATCCATCTTTAACGAATCTGCTGCGCCTCTGAGCGCATAGCTTTAACGGCGCCCTCGCCGATCGATGCACCAAAGCGCTTAGCCAATTTTTCTGCCACGTTCTCACGCTGGGTGTAATCGATGAGTTCTTCAGCCTTCACCACGTCACGCGCCACGCCGTCTAAGCTTCGCAGCTCATCTGCCAAGCCCATGGTCACGGCTTGCTGACCGCTCCAAAAGAGACCGCTAAAAGTTTCAGGCGTTTCTTTCAGTCGTGCGCCTCGTCCATTTTTAACGGCCGTAATAAATTGCTGATGAATTTGATTCAGCATGGCCTGTGCGTAGGCCTTATGCGGCGCGGTCTGCGGGCTAAAGGGGTCTAAAAATCCCTTGTTCTCGCCGGCTGTCATGAGGCGGCGTTCTACGCCAAGTTTGTCCATGATGCCCGTAAAGCCAAAGCCATCCATCAGCACACCGATTGAGCCCACAATGCTGGCTTTGTCCACGTAAATTTTGTCGGCTGCGACTGCAATGTAATAAGCCGCCGATGCGCAAGACTCTTCCACCACCGCGTAAACAGGTTTTTTATGTTTTAACTTGAGACGCGTGATTTCATCATTGATGATGCCAGCCTGCACGGGGCTGCCACCAGGCGAATTGATGAGCAACACTACGGCTTGCGCATTGGGCTCAGCAAAAGCAGTACGCATCGCGCCCACAATGTTATCGGCACTGGCATCTGCACCGTCCGCAATTTCGCCTTTAATTTCCACCACTGCCGTGTGCGCCGATACTGAATTGCCGCCTTTGCCTGAGCATCCTTTACCAAACATAGCCCAGCCGACCAAGAGCGCAATCACCAGCCAAATGCCGCGTCCTATATTGCGTGAGCGTCGCGCAGCCTTTTTTTCCTCGATAGTCGCCATGACTAATTTTTCTAACAACGACTGCTCGCTTACGGCCGCTGTCGGTTGGGAGGCTTCGCTGGCACTGTCACTGACGTTGGCTCCCATGTCATAGGTTGGTTCTTTGGAGGATTCGTTCATAAAGTCATTCAATAAAAGTAAGGATCAAAATGCTAGCGGTTTGAGGTTGTAAGCGGTTTGCCAATGCGCCACGCCCTGCGCTTCCATCATGGCGATTTTGACAAGCCCTCCCTTGCACGGACCGCCGGCGCATTCACCTGTAGCTGGCTCATAAGCCGCACCGTGCGAGGCGCACAGCAGCCATTGTCCTGTATTGTCAAAGACGCGGTTCGGTTGCCAATCGAGTTCCATTGCTACGTGTGCACATCGGTTCAAGTAGGCATGAGGCCGTCCCTCAAAGCGCACGGCAAAAGCCCGGCAGGTTTGCCCCGCGTAATGGACATCAAACGGGACAGCCAAACCACCTTGGGCGCCTTCAACCAAATCGGCAGCGGAACAAAGTGGTATCCAAGTATCAGTAGTCATGACAGGATTATGCCTTTGACGCTTCAATATCCGCACTTCGTCGCAAGCCAATAGCCATATGACCTGCACAAGGGCATAGTCGAGGCTTCACATATCTCTTAACCCGTTAAAGATCAGGATGTTTACTCAAATTATCTCCAACACACCCAAATGGGTTTTTGTTTTATTCTTTGTTCTGTTGGCGCTAGGGCTTAGCCAAATGCGTACGCAAATCAAATCGCGCAAACGCGTATTTATTCTTCCTATCGTGATGCTGGTGCTGTCCTTTTTGGGTGTGCTTTCCGCATTTGGACGAGACGCTATGCCAATTGCTGCTTGGGCTCTAGGCTACATTGGCCTGGCAACCCTTATGGGATATGGCTTGGCGGACGGTGGCAGCGCCTATACGGCTGAAACTAAACAATTTACTGTGGCTGGCTCGGTCATTCCGCTGGTTTTGATGATGAGCATCTTCTTACTTAAATACTTTGTAGGCGCTAGCATGGCGATGAAGGCTGGCTTTGCGACTGATGCGGCATTTCCAATCATCATCAGCTTGCTTTATGGCGTTTTTAGTGGCGCATTTGCAGGCCGTGCGCTACGATTACTGAAACTTGTTAAACCATCACCATCATGACCAGCCTCACACCATTACTCGCCGTTCACGTCACCGCAGCACTCAGCGCTGTAGTTCTCGGCCCGTTTGCACTTTGGGCAAGACTTGGGATGACGCAGCGCCCTAAGCTGCACCGCGCGTTTGGCTATGCCTGGGTCTCGATGATGCTTTTGGCCGCCAGCACGGCGCTGTTTCTTCGATCGACCATTCGCTTTCAAGCTGCTGGTTTTTCGCCAATTCATTTACTGATTCCGGTGACGTTCTTCAGTATCTTTGGTGCTTTTTGGTATCTTGCCAAAGGCAATATCCAAATACACAAGCGAATCATGCAAAACACTTATTTTTGGGCTTGCCTTTTTACAGGTGCTATGACGCTGCTTCCCGGTCGATTGATGAACCACTGGGTGTTTGGTTAAATCATGCGTCAACGTTCCCGTTCTCACTCCCATCTTCAGCGCTTTCAGCATACAGCGCTGCGCAGATTTATCGCTGTTTGCATTAGCTCGGCTGTTTTGGCTTTGATTTTGTGGAGTATCCAAACAAAAGTATGTCTGGATGATCAACTGGTTTACTCCTACGCAACATCGCTACCAATATGGTTTTTAGTTGATATCGTCAGAAAGCGCTTATTCCCAGCGCCAGAAGGAGCGCCGTGGCTAGATGGCGTCCGCGTCTGTTTATTTAT
>CANBRV010000208.1 GCA_947372005.1 Comamonadaceae bacterium
GCTGGATGTAGCCGCTCATCTGCAACATAAGACGCCACATGCGCCGCGCCTGCGGAGTGTCCCATCAGAAACACTTGTTTGGGATCACCGCCACGCGCAGCGATATTTTTATCAATCCAACCCAGCGCTTTGCCAATGTCTGCCGCACCTGATGGATAAACGTCTTTAGGCGCAAGGCGATACGTCATGTTCACGCCAATCATGTTATTTTTTGCCGCCCACATCATCAGATTGTCGTAAAACGGGCTGCCTGGAGCACGCCTATCGCCGCGCGTAAAACCACCACCGTGTACAAATACAAAAACCTTGCGCGGCGCAGTCGACTTAGCCGTTGGAGTAAAGATATCGAGCAAATTGCGCGGATCTGCGCCGTACACAATATCGCGCTGAACGCTCACCCCTTGGTACGGCTCTTTATCCAAGGCACGCGGTGCATAGATGGCGGCAGTGGCAGGCGGATTAATCACGCGCCCCATCGCTTTTAATTGAGGGACGACATCCATAGGCATAGCCGATGGGGCTAGCGTCTGAGCTTGAGTTACAGCTGTCAAAGTTATGCCAATTCCGAGCAACAGTGCGTGTAAAGAAAAGTGAATTGTCATGTGTTGCTCCTGCTCTCAGCGATAAATGGTCATCCGCATTTTAGAATGACTCATTTAGATCAATCCCTATGCGTGCTGCCCTACTTTTCGCCATCACCCTACTGGTCGCTCACCTTAGTTTTGCACAAACCCTAACAACTTCTCAAGCTTGCTTTGATGACAAAAAACTCGCTCAGCTAGAAGACAGCCGCGCGGACACTTTGATCTATATTTGGTCACCGCGCATGGTGCTATCAGCCTTAGAAGCGGGACATGTGGCAGAGGCGGCAAAAGCACAAAACTTGCGCTTTATCGCGCTGCACGATGCACGGGTAGGTGCGCGTGAATTTATCGACACGCTCTCAAAACTGAAACACCAATCCTTGGTCAATAGTGAACCCCTGTGTAGCCCCCGTTTGATATCGCTAGATGCGATGCGGCATTTCCCGACCGAATTTATCGTGCAGGCGGGTGCATTGGATGGGTTGCCGTTGGTGGGAGCAATGCCCGAGGCGCAATTAAGGCGCGCCATTGAAATGAAGCAGCAACGACCGCGCGAGACTTCCCAAGCCAGCAGTTCTACCCCGCCGCAAATCTGCATTCCACCTACCGAGTTTGTACCCCTTCCCATTGATTTGGCTGGCGCTGCAAACACCGACAACGTAGAACCGAGGGTCGCGCTTGGCAGCTACGAACGCATCAGTCCCGATGGGCGTTTTATCTTGCGATCTTATTCAGGGGCACGTATTGGTGATGTCAGTTTGATTGAGTTGGGCGGTGGTTCAAAAACCAGTGTCGTTCGCATTTATGAAACGCCATTGTCCAACGAAGCATTCCCCGTGCAAGGCACGTGGCGCTACATCGTCAGTATTGGTGGCCAGCACTACACTCTCAAGGAAATTTTGACAAACCAACGCGAAGCGAAGCCATTATTTAGAGCTGGCATCACTGGCTTTTATACCTCTGCCGCAGAGTTGCCACGCACACCCGATTTACCAGAACATCTTGTTCGTATTCGGTCATTTGCTTGGCCCAATTCCTCGGCTTCCGAGTTGATGATGCAAGGCAAGGGATCACTATTTGTTCGCACCATCACCGTCAATACCCAAAGTCAAACCGTTCTGGCAGATACGGGTACGGACTTCATTTGCGGAAATCGCTTAAAAATCGATGGGCCGTTCTACGCTCTGCCTATGATTTCTGTCGATGGGCTAGAGTTTTCCGCCCTGCCGCAAAAGCCTCATCGCGAAGGACATCAAACCACCCATATCTATGGTTTTGGGGCAAGCGGCGCGGGTTGCGAGTACCACCAACATTTTGATTTTTCGAGTGGTAAGGCTGTTTTTGGATTTACTAAAAAAGCACATGCGGCCCATATCGCATACGAGTATGGCGGGCATGCATGGTGGTTTAACCGCTCTCTCAATCTGCATTTTGATTTATCACCTGCACCGAATGCTGACTCTTTAATTCACAACCTCAATGCAAGCGCATTTCCAGGCATCACCCGCGATGGGCGAGTCATTTACGCCGCCACTTGGGATCATTGCAATAAAAATGATGATGCAAACAAGGTTTGCCCACAAGAAGGGGGTTATGTCATCACCGACCCTTGGCAGAGCGCTAGCTACAAACAATACATTCAAGAAAAAAATATCAAGCCAGAGAAAGCTTGCATCACACAAGATGATGTGCGACGGGAACGTGCCAACTTTGCGAACTTTCATCAATTGGGCGTATAGCATGCGTCAGTCTGCACCAGATCTACAATCGCCCTTGTAAAGTCCACCAGGCCGCCGCTGGTGCAATTGTGGAAACACAGCACTGGAGGAACGTCTGGACTGCTAGGGGCAGCGTAGGAGGTAACACCTCTCCACCGCGAGGTGCGGATTAGAGCAACAGAGACGAGTCATATTTCGGCGCAAGTTGAAATGTGGGTGAAACGGGCAATCTCTACGCGCAGCAATACCAAGTAGGTTGACCGGATCAGGCGAAAGTCTGGTCACTGCGCCCATCAGCAGAGTCAACGGGTAGGTAGCACCGAGCCAAGAGGTGACTCTTGGCCAAGAGGAATGGCGGTCACACTGTTTGGAAGCAAGCAGCGCACAAAATCCAGCGTATCGGTGGGCTTTACACTTTTTTGAATATGCATTGACTATGAACGACGCACTCATCATCCAACAACCAGCAAGCGCCGCGCAGCAACTATTTTTGCTGTTTTATGGCGCGGATGCAGCGCCCTTACTGCTGTTACCACTTGCATCGCGAGTGGCAGCCGCATTTCCCAATGCTTTAGTCGTTGTCTGCGAAACGCCCGAACAGGTGTCTGATTTTGAGCAAACCGTGCGGCATTGGCAACAAATGTCGGCGCTGAGCGCATCGCAAACAGCGTTGATTGGCTTTTCGCAAGGCGCCAATATGGCGCTTGCAGCAAGTCAATCGGTACCCGTATTAGCTGGCCGTATTGTTTCCCATTCGGGGCGCTTTGCTAAGCTGCCACTTCATATTCATACAGAAGTGACACTGCATATCATCCACGGCAAAGTAGATGCAGTGATGCCTTATGGCGAATGCATCGAAGCGGCTGAGCATCTCAAAGCGCTTGGTGTTGATTTCACGGCAGACATCATCCCTTTTGTAGGGCATGAAATGACCGACGAGACCATGGATTTGATTATTAAAAATCTACAAACGCATCTACCCAAACGCCTATGGGATGTAGCTATGCAAGCGGCAGCAACTTCAGCTTAGCGAATGTACTAACATTCGCTCTATGTTTAAAAACATTCTCCTCATTGGCAAACCGCCACCTAGCTCAGGCGTACCATCCAGCAGTTCACGCAAAGCGCTAGGTGATGTCTCGCAGGCCTTATCCCATATGGGTTACAGCGTAGTGACGTCCGATATTGCGGCGCTTCATCCTGGGCAGGTTGACTTGGCGGTGGTTGTAGGCGGCGATGGCACCATGCTGGCAGCAGCGCGGCAACTGGCAACGCTGGACGTTCCGGTCATTGGTATTAACCAAGGCCGCCTCGGGTTTATTACTGACATTGCACTAGAAAATTTTGAGCACACACTCACACCCATGCTGCAAGGCAGCTATGTGACCGAGCGGCGCCATTTGCTGCAAGGTCAAGTAGTGCGAGATGGTCAATGCATTTTTAGCGCCATTGCCATGAACGATGTCGTGGTGAACCGCGGTGCAACGGCAGGCATGGTGGAGCTCAGCATTCAAGTCGATGGCAAGTTTGTTGCCAAGCAAAGAGCAGACGGCCTCATCATCTCTACGCCGACAGGCTCGACAGCCTACGCCTTGTCGGCGGGTGGGTCGCTCTTGCACCCAAGCCTTGCGGGGTGGATCTTAGTGCCAATTGCACCGCACAATTTATCTAACCGTCCGATCGTGTTACCCGACGATTGCGAGATCGTGATTGAAATGCTATCGGATCGCGAAGCGAGTGCCAACTTTGACATGCAATCCCTCGCCAGCCTTGAACAGGGCGATCGCGTGGTAGTACGCCGCGCCGCGCACGCCGCGCAGTTTTTGCATCCGCTGGGTTGGAATTATTTTGACTCTTTGCGGCACAAACTGCATTGGAATGAGAGCTAACGAAGAGACTGTGGGTATATGGCAATTCATCGATTGATACTGCGCGACTTTGTCATTGTTCGCGCCTTAGAGCTTGACCTATCAAGTGGTTTTACGGCTCTCACGGGCGA
>CANBRV010000209.1 GCA_947372005.1 Comamonadaceae bacterium
TCTTAGCCGCAGCACAAGCTCGTGAATCGTTTGAAGGCGAAAAGCGCGAAAAATTAGCCAGCGGCATTTTGGGACTGGATATGTACAGCATGCGCGAGCCTTTGGCGAAGGCTGGCTTTAAGTACATTGACTAAGCGCACCATATGAACACGCGCATCCTCCGCAGGCCAATACTCGCAAGCCTCGCCAGCCTTGTCATTCTGACGGCCACGCTGGTTGTGGGCTGCGGGACTGTGCCCGCGAAGCCAGATCCGCAAACGGTTACAGCGCTTGCCCCTACTGGAAAGCTGCGCATTGGTGTGTACAAAGGCAGCCCGACTTCGATGGTGGTGGACGCGAAGACGGGCGAGCAACGCGGCGTCGCTTTGCAATTGGGGCAAGAACTAGCCAAGCAGCTCGGCGTGCCGTTCGAAGTGGTGGAGTTTCCCCGCTTAGCGGAAATTTTGCTTGCCATGAAAACAGATTCGGGCAAAGCCGCGCAGGTAGATTTCACGTTTACCAATGCCACCGCCGTGCGTGCCAAAGATGTGGATTTCACCGCGCCCTTAATTGGCTTGGAGCTGGGTTATCTTGTGCCAAAAGCCTCCAGCATCCAAACCACGCAGGATGTGGATAAGGCCGCTACGCGTGTCGGTGTAGCGCAAGGCAGTAGCTCGCAGGCCGCACTGGGTAAGGCTTACACCAGAGCCGTTTTAACGACGACGCCAACGCTAGCAACGGCAGTCGAGGCTTTAAAGGCGGGCAAGTTAGATGCCTTCGCTACCAACAAAGCGATTTTGTTTGAGCTGTTGGACAGCTTGCCTGCGGGTCAATTCCGCATTTTGGATGACCGATGGGGCTTGGAGCATTTAGCGATTGCCGTGCCGAAAGGTCGCGAAGTCGCAGCGCCATTGATGAACGCCTTTACCTCAGAGGTCACGTCCAGCGGTCTTTTACAGAAGATAGCCGATGGTGCAGGCTTGCGGGGCATGGCTAAAAATACAACAGGAAATCCGACAGGAGATCGCAAATGAAAACAATTAAATATTTAGTGTCTGCGCTTTTTGCGCTTGGCATGGTGGCTACTGCTTCTGCACAAAATTCAGCCCAAACCTACCCCACCAAGCCCGTCAAAATCGTCGTCGGCTATGCCGCAGGCGGCGCGGTTGATATCGTGGCACGCACCGTGGGACAAAGCTTGCAAGCCAGCATGGGGCAAGCGTTTGTGGTGGAAAACAAACCAGGCGCGGGCACGAACATCGCGGTCAAACAAGTGATTGATGCGCCAGCTGATGGCTACACGCTCTTGCTTGCCGCCAACGCACTCGCCGCCAATATGGCGCTGTATCAGCCCATGCCGTTTGATGCGGAGCGCGATCTTGTGGCGGTGTCTTTAGTGGGCCGCGTGCCTGTGGTGATTGCTGCAAACGTAAACGCGCCCTACGCCAATGTGCAAGCGCTGATTGCTGCCGCCAAAGGTAAACCCAACACCATCGCCTATGGCAGCCCTGGCAACGGATCGACGCCGCACATGGCGCTGGAACTCTTCGCACGTGCCGCGGGTATTGACCTGCAACACATTCCGTACAAAGGCGGATCACCTGCGATTACCGACGTCATCGGCGGACAGTTGCCGCTGGTGGCCGTGAATGCGCTAGAGGCATTGCCGCAAGTGCGCGGTGGCAAGCTCAAAATTTTGGCGGTGCTAAGTCCGACGCGCTCTGCGATTTTTCCAGATGCGCCAACCATTGCGGAGTCTGGCTTTGCAGGATTTGAGGCCTCGGTCTGGTACGGCTTTGTAGCACCCGCCGCCACGCCCAAACCCATCGTTGCCAAGTTGCACGCCGAAGTACAAAAAGCACTGCAAACCAAAGAGGTGAAGGAGCGCATGGCAGCCGTGGGCGGCGAAGTGATTCCTGCCAGCAGCGAGGCGTTTGCTGCGCTCATCAAATCTGAGCGTGCGCGTTACGCCAAGCTTGTTAAAGATGCAAATATCAAACCAGATTAAGAAAGAAAAAAATGAGCAAACCAACAACAGGGGATTTTGATAAAACAACAGGCTGGATGGACTGGTACACGGGTCCTGCCAAACCTGCATTTAAATTGCCAGCGGGCGCAGTGGATGCGCACTGCCATGTGTTTGGACCAGGCGCTGAATTCCCCTACGCGCCTGAGCGCAAGTACACGCCCTGCGATGCATCGAAGGCGCAGCTCTTTGCGCTACGCGACCATCTTGGCTTTGACAAAAACGTCATCGTGCAGGCCACGTGCCACGGCGCGGACAACAGTGCGATGGTTGATGCGCTCAAAGCCAGCAATGGCAAGGCTCGTGGCATCGCGACCGTTAAGCGTTCGGTGACTGACGCGGAGATTCAAGCGCTGCACGATGCGGGCGTGCGCGGTGTGCGCTTTAATTTTGTGAAGCGCCTGGTGGACTCCACGCCCCGTGATGAACTCTTAGAAATTGCCACACGTATCAAAAAATGGAACTGGCAAGTGGTCATTTATTTTGAAGCCGTGGATTTGCCCGAACTGTGGGATTTCTTTGCCTCCTTGCCCACTACCTTGGTGGTCGATCACATGGGAACACCCAATATCGCTAAAGGTGTGGACAGCCCCGAGTTTGATCTCTTTGTTAAATTTATGCGCGAACATCAAAACGTGTGGAGCAAAGTGACCTGTCCCGAGCGCTTGTCCGTAGCGGGTCCCGCCGCTTTAGACGGTGAACAAAAGGCCTACCGCGACGTGGTGCCGTTTGCCAAACGCATCGTAGAGTTGTTCCCCGACCGCGTGATTTGGGGCACCGATTGGCCGCATCCCAATTTGAAGAAGCACATGCCAGATGATGGCTTGCTCGTTGACTTTATTCCACACATTGCGCCCACCAAAGAGCTACAACAAAAGCTGTTGGTGGATAACCCCATGCGGCTTTATTGGAGCTAACCCCGTTCGCCCTGAGCTTGTCGAAGGGTGATTTCAGAACCAAGATTTCGACAAGCTCAATCCGAACGGCATCTAACTATGACACAACAAAAATCCATCATCCGCATTGACTCTGCTCCGCCGCGCCACTGGGTCGGTGACGGTTTTCATGTGCACAGCATGTTTAGCTACAACCAAGACGCGCATTTGTACAGCCCATTTTTGATGCTGGACTACGGCGCACCGTATCACTGTGAGCCCAGAGATGTCAACAATGGCGCTACGCCGCGCGGCGTGGGCTCGCACCCGCACCGTGGCTTTGAAACCGTGACGATTGCGTACAGCGGCGAAGTCGCGCATCGAGACTCATCGGGCGGCGGCGGCATTATTGGCGAAGGCGATGTGCAGTGGATGACCGCTGGTAGCGGGCTCGTGCACGACGAGTTTCACTCGCCCGCTTTTAGCCAAGCGGGGGGCGTCATGCACATGGTGCAACTGTGGGTGAATCTGCCAGCCAAAGACAAAATGACCAAACCTGGCTACCAAGCGATTACGCAGGCAGCTATCCCGCAGGCCATACTGGACGTGGCTTCTACGAGGGCAGGTTCTGTCCGTTTGATCGCTGGCGAGCGGGGTGGTGTGCGGGGCGCAGCAACCACTTTTACGCCCATGAACGTATGGGATGTGAGGATTGAAGCAGGAAAAACGATCTCGCTTCCGCAGCCCGAAGGCTGGACGACGCTGCTACTAGTGCAAAGCGGCTCAGTCACAGTCAATGGCAGTAAAGCAGCTGGCGCAGCGCAATTGGTGATGCTGAGTCGCAACGGTACAGACGTTGACATCACAGCGAGCGAGGACACGCAGCTATTGCTGTTAGCTGGCGAGCCCATCAATGAACCCGTATTTGGTTACGGCCCATTTGTGATGAATACACAAGCTGAAATCGTGCAAGCGTTTAACGATTTCAATGCTGGCAAGTTTGGACAAATTGCCGAATAAACAAAACAAAAAATGAATGCAAAGGAAACAAGATGTCGCTAAAAAAACCTTACCAAAACGTCCCTGGCACAACCATCTTCGATATGGATCAAGCGCGCGCGGGCTATCACCTGAATCAGTTTTGCATGAGCCTCATGAAGGATGCCAACCGCAAACGCTTTCTCTCCGATCAACGCGCATACCTTGACGAGTGGCCGATGACGGAGGAACAAAAGCAATCGGTGCTCACCGTTGATTTAAACCGCGCCATGAAAACAGGCGGCAACATTTACTTCTTAGCCAAACTAGGCGCCACGCATGGCCTGAGCTTTCAGCAAATGGCAGGCTCGATGACGGGCATGACTGAACTGGAATACCGCGACATGATGATTGCGGGTGGCCGCTCGGTCGAAGGCAA
>CANBRV010000210.1 GCA_947372005.1 Comamonadaceae bacterium
GCTTTGATGGCAGGGGTTTCTACGTTTTTAACGCCTGCAATGTTGAGCAGCGACTCCGACAAAAATAAATTGCCGCTGCCATCTGGACCTAGCCATAAACGCTTACCCGCAAATTCGGTTAAAAAAGTTTTTGGCTTGCCGCGATAAAAAATAAATAGCGGTTGATTCGAAATACTGCCCAGCGACATCAGTTTAGAAACGTCCGTATCGGGCGGCAAATTGCTTTGCACAAAACCAACATCGATCTTGCTGTTTGGCTGTAGCAATCTATGGAGGTTATCAATGGAGCCTTCAGTTTCAATAATGTTGACCTTGATGCCTTGTTTTGCTAACAACTCCTTGTAACGCAGTGCATTCCTGTAGTACGAGCTGTCTTTAGGGCCGCTAGCCATAGAAATCGACGTTGGCGGCGCATTGCCAAAGAAGAACATCAAGCTTGACACCAACAAAGCTGTAGTCACGATAATTGCAAGAAGAGCAATCACCATGCTGCGGCCGAAAGTCGCATAAAGTCGAGTGCGGTATTGGATTAAGTATTGACGAATCTTAGGCATAGGCGTTCATTATGGAACAGTTAAAAAATAGCATCCTTGTAGGCAAGCACATCGTGCTAGGCATGACGGGCGGTATCGCCGCCTACAAAGCCGCCGAGCTGTGCCGAGCGCTAGTTAAAGCGGGCGCTGCCGTGCAAGTAGTGATGACCGACGCCGCGACGCAATTTATGACCCCCGTAACCATGCAAGCGCTCTCTGGGCGCGAAGTGTTTACGTCGCAGTGGGATAGCAAGGCGGCGACTGATGGCTCTGGCAACGCAATTTCCAACAACATGGCGCACATCAACCTCACGCGTGGCGCAGATGCCGTGCTGATTGCCCCTGCCAGCGCCGACTTTATGGCCAAATTACTGCACGGCCGAGCAGACGATTTACTGAGTCTTATGTGCCTTGCAAAACCTGCAGAGGTTCCGCTGATATTGGCACCCGCCATGAACCGTGAAATGTGGGCGCACCCCGCCACCCAGCGCAATACGCTGCAGTTAAAAACAGACGGCGCATTCGTACT
This sequence comes from Comamonadaceae bacterium, assembly GCA_947372005.1. Lineage (GTDB taxonomy): Bacteria > Pseudomonadota > Gammaproteobacteria > Burkholderiales > Burkholderiaceae_C > JASGCK01. Next base: position 1,063 of record CANBRV010000210.1, read on the forward strand.
AGACGTTGGCACTGGCGACCAAGCCTGCGGTGAGGTGGGCGATGGTCGGATGCTGGAAGCGGATGAAATCCTAGGCGACCTCATCGCACACTTCACACCCAAAGTCTTAGCGGGCAAGCGAGCGCTTATTACCGCTGGCCCGACCTATGAGGCGATTGACCCTGTGCGCGGCATTACCAACCTCTCCAGCGGCAAGATGGGGTTCGCTATCGCCGAGGCCATGCTGGATGCGGGCTGCGAAGTCACCTTAGTCGCAGGCCGCACAGCGCTTGGCTCGCCAAGGGGCGTCCAAACAATTCCTGTGATTTCTGCAAACGATATGTTGAAAGCCGTGCAAGCCAACGTAGACAACGCCGACATCTTCATCGCCACAGCAGCGGTTGCGGATTGGCGACCAGCGAACGCGGCGAGCCAAAAAATCAAAAAGGATGGCTCAGGCGATACACCAACACTCAGCTTTGCAGAGAACACCGATATCCTTGCAACGGTTGCTTCATCCAAACGCGCCTTGTCGGGAAGCCTTTACTGTATTGGCTTTGCAGCCGAAAGTGAAAACCTAGAAGCCCACGCCAAAGCCAAACGCGAACGCAAAAACGTGCCGCTGTTGGTCGGTAATATTGGCCCCGCCACCTTTGGCATGGACGACAACGCCCTGCTCTTAGTCGATGCAAAAGGAACCAAAGAATTGCCAAGGGCATCGAAGACAGAACTGGCTCGCCAACTGGTTGCCGAGATTGCCAAACGAATCAATTGAAGAATGAAATCATGAACATCGACATCAAAATCCTAGACGAACGATTGAACACACAAATGCCCGCCTATGCCACGCCAGGCAGCGCCGGGCTTGACCTGCGAGCCTGCCTCACCGAGCCACTCACCCTTGCGCCCAACGCATGGCAACTGGTGCCCACGGGCATGGCGATGTACCTGCGCGACCCCAACTACGCCGCACTCATCCTGCCACGCTCGGGGCTGGGACACAAACACGGCATCGTGCTGGGCAACTTGGTCGGCCTCATCGACTCCGACTACCAAGGCCAACTGATGGTGAGCGCATGGAACCGAAGCGATACGGCATTCACCATCGAACCCATGGAGCGCCTAGCGCAACTCGTGATCGTGCCTGTGGTGCAGGCTACGTTCAATGTGGTGAGCGAGTTTCCAGCTTCTGAGCGCGGTGAGGGTGGGTATGGGTCGACGGGGAAGCAGTAATTCTGATAAGATATCAAATAGATATCTAAAAAGGATTCCTCATGCCTACCGTCTTAGCACCTCAACCTCGTTCTAACTCGCAGATTGCATTTCGCTACCGCAAAAACGACAGCCCTATGGGCGTAACGCGCACAACCACTCGGAAACTAGCCTCTTATTTGGGTGTAGACGAAACACAGGCCATTCACTTTGCATTGGCTAATTTTGCGGCAACGCATCTACCCCAATATGAACAGGACGAAGGCGAACTCACAGATGCGCAAATGGCTGAAATAGATCGCCTTGCCGCACCGCAATTGGCTGCCATGAGAAAAGTTATCCCAGGCAAAGTTCGCTCCGTCAGGTCTAGTTTGTTTGGCATTTCCGCCTGATGGAGTGGTGGCCCGAACCCACCGCTGGCGACATCGTTTGGTGCTTTTACCCTACGCCAGAACCTAAATTTCGCCCTGCTTTAATTCTTGGTGTGTTCGATGAAAACGAACCCCAGTTTGAAGTCAGAGTTGCATATGGCACGTCGCAAAAAACAGATCGTTTATTTACAGGTGAGTTTGTCATTCAAAAAGAAAAACAACAAGCCGCCTATGTAGCCGCTGGACTTAGCTACACCACCAAGTTCAATTTCAAGCGCACAAAAGTGTTACCGTTCAATGGTGATTTTTTTATTCCGCCACCTAATCCTCGTTTTGGCAACACGCCCAAATTAGGACTACTGCACCCCTCGATGATGGCAACTGCGCAGGCGGCGCATTCAGGCGTCTAACCGTGCTTGCCAGCCGCCCAACCCCGTGCCCCCACTGAGCGGGTGGCAACCTCGGTCGGCACTGGCTCTAGCGGCGTAGCCATGGTGTCGTTCCAGCGGTTTAAAAACGCAAACATGGCAATCACGCCCAAAATCTCCACAATCTCGTCGTCGCTCCAGTGTTGCTGAAGTTCCTTGAACTGATCGTCCGTCACGGCATTGGGCTGCGCCGATGCAGCCAGTGCGAAGTCCAGCGCCAAGCGTTCTTTTGAGCTGTAGTGCGGACTATGGGCATAGCTCCAAATATCGGCCAATTTTTCTTCGCTCACACCAAAATTTTTTGCGCCTAAGAGCGTGTGTGCTTGGCAATAAAGGCAACCCGATACCTTGCTGACCACATGACCAATCAGCCGTCTAAAGCCCAAATCGACCTCGCCTTCGGGATCCATCACAGCAGCATTCATCGTCGCCAAAGCCATAGCCAGCTTGGGCTTGCGCTGCATGGTCAGCACGCTATTGGGCGTAAACCCAAGCGTTCCTAAAAAGAAATCAAAGTGCGGTTTGAGCGCGGGCGTGTGTTCGGGCGGTAGCGGTGCAAGGCGAGGCATTCTGAATCTCCTATTTTTTGAAATCTAAAGTCAATTCTGAAAGCTCAGCAGCACGGCGGCTATATAGGTGATAAGGGTTTCGGTTGGGAACATAGAAGGTGCTAGTTCGACTCTATCTCACAGTATCTTTACAGATGGCAACACCGTTAAGTTTGGATCCATCATCGCAATCCTTCCCACATTCGTAATCACCTTCTATCCTGGGGATAGTTTGCTTCGAAAACTCAAAAAGACGAGCTTTCGCATTTGTTCTGCACTCTTCAAGCGATTTGAAGGGCCCAAGTTTTGCACTAAACCTAAGATTGGTTTTATCAGGATAGACAAATGCATGCCAGCTATCACTACAACCAGTAAAAAATAACAAGATAAAAGATACTGTAATCAAACAGCTCAACATAGAAAGTCTCATACTTCAAAACTCACCTTCACACTTAGCATAAAGCCTACGGAACATCTGGCAAGCACCATTACATCCACTATAGCCGAGCAAAAATCAAACCGCGTTAAAATCTACCCATCCCAAGGAGCGTTGCAGCAGCTATCAACAGTTGTTAGGCTTGGGAAGTCATCCACAGCAACCACGCTCACCTTTTTGAAGATACAAGGTGAGGAATGTCTAAACCACAACCCATGAAACTGTCAGGTCTTGAGCCATTTAACGTTGGC
>CANBRV010000211.1 GCA_947372005.1 Comamonadaceae bacterium
CACAGCTTCCGACCAAAAATCTGCAGGCAATCCCGCCTTCATTTTGAGCTGCGCCATGAACTGCTGCGCGTCCGCCATCTGCCCCCAGACCTGCGGCAAGAAAGTGCTGCGGTAGTGTTGCCCGTTCACTTCCACTGAAAAAATCACGCCATCCCGCAGTGGTTGCAATTGCCACAGCGCATGCGCCTCATTCGCAAAGCCAAGCGGGACAGGCGCTGTGAGCACGGAGACCTCGATGCCAAGGCTTGGGGCTTCATCCGCCGTGACGGGCGAAAACCGCGTGTCGTGCAGCGCCGCTGCTTTTGCGTTGTGAATCACGTCATTTTGCAAAGTGCGATGCGCCATCAAACTGCCGATGCAGCCACGCAACTGTCCATTGTTAGACAGTGTGACAAAGCATGCGCCAGGTGCTTCTAACCAAGGCGCTTGCAGCGGTGTGGACATGCTAGGTGCGCCTACGCTGTGATGCAGCGCAGCCCGCGCCAGTTGCACCAGCGCAGCGCCTTGATCGGTCTCTAGGCCATATCCAGAAAGGGCTGCAGCAGGCTCATACAGCGCAAAACTTGCATAACCGACCACGCGTTCGCGTCCCTCGGGTGTGTTGCCAGCTGTATCGCCCGAGTTGCAATAGGCCAATTGTTCAATCTGCAAGTGCTTATTGTTGGCAAGCATTAGCGCCGCATTCAGCGGTGTGGCGCCGCAAGCCTCGGCGTGCGTGATGCTGGTCTGCAAATGGCGCACCTTTTCGCAAGTCACGCTGTCCGTGGCTTTGGCCGATTCGTAAGTCTGAAAGTGCGACAAGTCAGTGCTAATCAAAAGCAGCGTTTGATCGTTGCCCCACAAGCGCTCAATCAAGGTAGCGACTTGCTCTGCTGACACATCACCCACCACCATGGGCAAGATCGTGGGCTGCGATTCCACAGGCGCGTCCTTCCACAAGCGTTGCAAAAACGGCAGATGTACTTCCAGCGCGTGTTCTTGTTCGTGCGCCTTGGCGTAGTTGCCGACAAAAGGCAAATCGCTCACGGCAGCAATGCCAAGCGCATCCACCGCCATCGTGCCCAGCGGCGTGGCAAATGCCAACACATCGGGTAGTGCAACACCCGAAAAGTACTCGCGATGCGCAGGGCAGAGCATCACGATGCGTTTTATTTTTGCGGTGTAGGAAGCAATCCGCGCATAGCCAATACTGGCCGCTAAGCCAGAGTAGACGTGGCCTGCGTGAGGGACGACTAAGATTTTTGGACAAGCCGTTTGAGCAGGAAGCTGCGTAGCGAGCAGCGTCTGCGCCTTGCTCAAATGGGCGTCCACCTCGCGCATCAGGGTGAGCGGATCACCCGCATAAAAAGCGTTAGCAAGAGCAGGGGGGCGAACCATGGGGGCAGTCATTTTTTCATTATTGCGGCAAACAAATCCGATGACAACCAATGCGCGAGCCAAGCTTGCACGGCAGGCAGCGCCTCGGCATCAAACCAAGCCTGATTGACGGCAGCGAACTGGCGCACGAATGGGAAGATGGCAGCATCGGCAAGCGATGCTCGGCAGGCCATACTGCGCTTGGCTTGCAGGGCATTCTCCAAGGGCAGAATGAACGCGGACATGGCGTTGGTGCGATGCTGCTCCAGCGTCAATTCAGGATGCCGATTCGCGTATTTGTAGCGATCCAAGAGCGGCTTGAATGTGCTGTCGCAAAGCGCGATCCAGTAGTTCATCGCTGCTTCGCTGTCAGCGGTTAGCGAACCCTCGGGGTCATTTTGCGCAAGCGCCCAGCGCATGATGTCCAAGCTTTGCTCTAGCACTGTGCCATCAGGCAACTGCATCACAGGCACCGTTCCTTTGGGCGAAATCGCTAGAAGCTCTGGCGGTTTGGCACGCAGCGACACTTCAACCGTCTCGTAAGCAATGCCCGCCGAACCAAGCGCCATGCGGGCTCGCATGGCATAGGGGCAACGGCGGAAAGAGAAGAGTACGGGAAGGGTGGGGAAAGTAAAATTGGGCATGACTACAACGACTGCTATCCCTAAGTGCCCCCAATGCGGGTCAGAATTTGCCTACGAAGATGCAGGCCTGCTTATTTGCCCCGAGTGCGCTCACGAATGGTCGCCATTATCGGCTGAAGAAAGCGCGGAGACTGAGCGCATCGTGCGCGATGCCAACGGCAATGTGCTGGCAGATGGCGACACGGTGACCTTGGTGAAAGACCTCAAAGTCAAGGGCTCATCGCTCGTCATTAAAGTGGGCACAAAGGCTAAAAACATCCGAATCATCGAAGGCGATCACGACATCGACTGCAAGATTGACGGCGTGGGTGCGATGCAGCTCAAATCTGAGTTTGTAAAAAAAGCCTAAGCGTCATTAGCGACTCAGCACGATGTGCGTAGCCATTTCGGTTGCAACGTGCTCGGTGACCTTGTAGCCCATGCCACGCAGATCAATCCCCGTAAACATAGCCTCGCCCCGCCCTAGAACAACGGGCGCGATGGCGTAGTGGATTTCATCGACAAGCCCTGCGCGTAGATACTGCCGCACCGTATCGACCCCGCCACCAATTTTGATGTCCTTGTCGCCAGCAGCTTGACGCGCACGCTGCATCGCAACCGCAATGCCTTCGGTCACAAAATGAAAAACTGTGCCGCCTTCCATCTCAATGGATGCGCGTGGGTGGTGGGTCAGTATGAAGGTCGGCGCATGATAGGGCGGATTAGCGCCCCACCAACCTTTCCATTCCTCGTCTGGCCATTCGCCTCTGATCGGGCCAAACATATTGCGTCCAAGGATAAATGCGCCAAATCCATCCATAGCCCTGTACGCAAAATCGTTATCAACGCCAGTCGTGCCACCTTCCTTGCCTTGCATAGCGTAAAAAAAACGGGTCGGGAAAATCCATTGCATCAGCTCTGCGCCATCTTTGCCAAGAGGCTGCTGAAGGCTTTGCTCTATGCCAGCGCCGAAGCCGTCAATTGAAACACTAAATCCTGCTACGCGAACTTTTGTCATGGTTTGCTCCTAAAAATTGAATCCTAACTTATCGTTTCTTAATAAGTATCTGCCCCTTGCCGAGCGTCAGCTGTGCAGAGCTATTGTTCAGATGCGCTGTCAGGCTTTGCAGCTGGCGAATCGCATTTTGGTTCAGCTTGAGTAGGCGCTCCGACTGCGAAAGTCCCATGTGGATGAATTCAGCATTCAGACTCTCCAAATTGGCCAGCACCAAAAGCTGAGTGACATTCGCCTCATCACGCATATTGCCCTCAATATCTGGATGCCGATCGCGCCACTGTTTAGCAGTTTCGCCAAAGAGCGCCACATTCAGCACATCAGCCTCACTGGCATAGGTCAACCGAGCTTGCTCTGCCGTAATCTTGGCTGGTATTAAATGGGCTTTGATCGCGTCCGTGTGGATACGGTAATTGAGTTTTGAGAGCGTTCGCGAGAGATTCCAGTCAAGTGAGAGGCGACGGCCTTCGTCCGCCTTGAGACGTTGAAACTCTTTGATAAGGTAGATTTTGAATTCTGGACTGATCCACATACCAAATTCAAACGCAATGTCTTGGTGTGCATAGGTACCACCGTAGCGGCCAGTCGTGGCGCGTAGCCCGATAGCATTGGTTTTTTCAACCCATTCTTTGACACTGATTTTGTAGCTGTTCAACCCTACTTGGCTTTTAATTGTGGCGAATTCGCCATAATTAAAACTGGGGTTGTTGACCTGCTCCCAAATGCCCAAGAACTCAACTGTATTGCGATTTCGCAGCCAATCCGATATGAAAAAATCCCCGTCTTTGGCTTTCAGCATGTCAGTTAACGAAATAAAGTCGTCTTCGCGCTGCGTCAGGATAGTTATAGCCGTGCCCTGAACGGTAATCATCGTTTTTTTGCTTTTAGCGATCTTTGATTCCATGAAGCACTCCCCCTGTGGTACGGCTTAGTTTTTCGATTAAATACTGTTAATTATAACAGTATTTAATGCCCGCACCCCATCCAGTTAGAACTGCCGAGGAATCCTCGGCAGTTGTCCGGGAATTCCGGATGACTGAATTGCTATTCACCCCTTCAACATACAAAACGCGCAAAGCTTGTTGCCATCCAAGTCGCGGTAGTACGCACCATAAAACCCACCGCCACGGTCGCCTGGCGAGCCTTCGTCCTTGCCGCCAAGCGCAATCGCCTTTGCATAAAGGGCATCCACATGCGCAGCCTCTTTGTACGACAGCGCC
>CANBRV010000212.1 GCA_947372005.1 Comamonadaceae bacterium
GAGTACCCGATGGTGCTGATTACAGGCCGTCAACTTGAGCATTGGCACACGGGTTCGATGACACGTCGCGCAACGGTGTTGGATGCCATCGAGCCGCAAGCGACCGTGTCGATGAATGGCCTAGACATGGCGAAGAACGGACTCGCGGCAGGCGACGTGGTGACCATTCAATCGCGCCGAGGCGAAGTCGCCATCCATGTGCGCCAAGATGATGGCACGCCGAATGGTGTGGTGTTCATTCCGTTTGCGTACTACGAAGCGGCAGCGAACAAGCTGACCAACTCGGCTTACGACCCCGTGGCAAAAATCCCTGAGTTCAAATACTGCGCTGTGCGCGTTGCCAAAGGCGGTGATATGGCGACGGAGTTTGGGTTTAAGACGAATGCAAGGGCGGATGAATCAGTCGCTGCCTAGGCTGACTCAGGCTCGCGCGCCACTCACGCAAAGCATTACTGCGACCAACGAAGCGGGAGATCAAGAGACGGTCTCCATTCCTGCGGAGCGTTCACTGACTGTTTACGTGGACAAACGTGAAATCGTGACGCTGATGACGCTGGGCGTGAATCCCGAGCTTTTGGTGCTGGGCTATTTGCTTAATCAAAAACTGGTGACGAGTAGCGGCGATATCGAGTCCATCACGGTCGATTGGGATGCCTTAGATGAGGGCGGTGCTGCCGCCGTTAAAACCCGCAATGGAATCGAAGCAGTTGAAGAGCGCACTGCACGGCGTGTGGTGACAACAGGCTGCGGGCAGGGCAGCATTTTTGGCGGACTCTTGGATGATTTGGATAGCATCAAATTGCCGAATGCACGCTTGCCACAAGCAGCGCTCTTTGAAATTTTGAGCCTCATTCGCCAGCAAGACACTACTTACAAATCATCAGGCTCGGTACATGGTTGTGCGCTGTTTCGTGTGGATGCCACGTCCAAAGCCGCGACGCTTTTGCATCATGTTGAAGACGTGGGAAGGCACAATGCGCTGGACACGCTGGCAGGATGGATGAGCCTGCAAGCCACATCAGACGTGGCTTCCAATGAGATGGTTCTCTACACCACAGGACGATTGACAAGTGAAATGGTCATCAAGTCCGCGCAAATGGGCGTTCCGTTTGTTATCTCGCGCAGTGGCATTACGCAAATGGGTTTTGATGTCGCTACGCGCTTGGATCTTGGCACGATTGGACGTGCGTTGAATCAGCGCTACCTTTGCTACACAGGTGCTGGCAAAATCGAGCGATGAAGCTCAAAAATACTTGGCAACTCATTTGGCAATCGGTCTTTAAAAACACACTACGTGATTTGCGCTCTGGCGATCTCACTATGCTGATTGCCGCTGTGGCGTTGGCGGTGGGTGCTCTTAGCTCGGTGAGTCTTTTTGCTGACCGATTAGCCGGTGCTTTTGCACGAGACGCCAAGCAGTTACTGGGCGGTGATGCGGTGGTGGTGAGTGATCAACCGACACCACTTTCTATCGAAGCGTTGGCCAAGCAATACGGCTTGCAGGCTACGTCTACATTGGCTTTTGCCACTATGGCATCAAGCGATGGCAATGCTAAACTGGTTGCACTTAAGTCTGTGCAAAGCGGCTATCCGCTGCGTGGTAATTTAAAAATAGATGATGGTGTGGCGACAAAAATCGTTCCAAATGCAGGTGAGGTGTGGGTTGAAAATTCGTTGCTTGCGGCGTTGAATGTCCAGATGGGTAGTGAGTTGATACTGGGCGAATCACACTTCAAAATCACGCACATTGTGGTTTCCGAGCCTGACCGCGGCATGGGATTTTTAAATTTTGCGCCGCGTGTGATGATGAACGCCGCAGACCTTGCGGCCACACAGCTTATCCAACCCGCCAGCCGCGTTACTTACCGGTTTGCCGTGGCTGGCGACAAAACGGCAAGATTCAACAAGGACGTGCTGGCGCTCATCCCCACGCTCAAAGGTGTGCGGTTAGATTCGCTGGAATCGGGCCGCCCTGAGACGCGACAAATTTTGGACAACACTGAAAAGTTTTTGAACCTAGTCGCACTTTTGTGCGCTTTGGTGTGCGCGGCAGCGGTGGCGATTGCGGCTCGCGGCTTTGCTGCCAAGCGGATTGACGACTGTGCGCTCAGGCGTGTGCTGGGGCAACCTCAAGCGCAAATCGCCGCAGGTTTTGCATTAGAGTTTTTAATGGTAGGTCTTGCTGCAAGCCTTATTGGATGTGCTCTGGGGCTCGGATTGCAGCAAGTGTTTGTAGCTGTGTTTGCGCAAGTGATGGACGCGGATCTACCTGCTGCTAGCCTTTGGCCACTCGTGTTCGGTGTGGGCGTGGGCATCACGCTACTGCTTGGCTTTGGGCTACCACCTGTGCTGCAATTGGCTGGAACGCCGCCTCTGCGCGTGCTGCGCCGTGATGTGGGCGAGATTAAAGCCGCGTCGCTCTTGACCTTACTCGTGGGTGTATTTGGCTTCGTGGCATTACTCTTGGTTGCTAGTAAAGACGTGATGCTTGGGCTCATGACAACGGGTGGTTTTGCTGCTGCACTGCTGCTCTTTGCAGGACTGGCGTATGGGCTTTTATTTTTTCTCGATCGCGTGCAAGCACGTGGCATCATGCGCTCGCAAACGCTCGTCCTTGCCACGCGCCAAGTGCTGGCACATCGTGTGCAAACAACGGTGCAAGTCGCGAGCCTGTCGATTGGTCTTTTGGCGTTGTTCCTGCTCATTTTGCTGCGCAGTGATTTGCTGGCGAACTGGCAAAAAGCCAAACCCATGGATGCCCCCAATCGCATGGTGATTAATGTCTTACCAGAACAAGCAGGTGACTTCAAAGCCATACTGGATAAGGCTTCCAGCAGTAGCGTTGTGGCTAAAAACTATGATTGGTATCCTATGATTCGGGGACGTTTGATCGCGGTGAACGGCGCGGCTGTTAGCAGTTCTCAGTTTGATGATGAACGCGCCAAGCGGTTGGTTGAGCGTGAATTCAATTTATCAAACACAGCAACGCTGCCTGCGCATAACCAGCTAGCAAGCGGTGTGTGGACGAACGAGGAAGATGGCGCAATTAGCGTGGAAGAGGGCTTGGCAAAAACGTTAAGACTAAAAATGGGTGATCGCTTGCGTTTTGATGTGGCGGGCGTGATGGTGGAGTCGAAAATCACGTCCTTGCGCAAAGTCGATTGGCAATCCATGCGGGCTAACTTTTTTGTCCTCTATCCCAAAGCCGCTATGCCTGAGCTGCCTGTCACCTATCTTGCCGCCTTCAAAGCTACATCAGATAAGGGTTCTAGCGGGTATGCCTTCGACAACCAGTTGGTACGTGCCTTCCCGAGTATCACCTTAATTGATCTCACGCAAAGTATCAATGAGATTGGCAACGTCATTAGCAAGGTGACGCGTGCGGTTGAGAGTTTGTTTGCCTTTACGCTGGCTGCGGGTGTGCTGGTGTTACTGGCAACGCTTTACTCAACGGGAAGTCACACCCAGCGTGACTTTGCGCTGATGCGAGCGCTGGGTGCTTCCAGAAATCAGCTACGCCGCGTGCAAGCTTTGCAACTGGCGGGTATTGGAGCGCTTTCAGGATTTTTAGCGGCTAGCGTGGCACTCGCCTTAGCATGGGGATTGGCGAAATGGGTTTTTAATTTTGAATGGACACTCTCGCCCGCCTTGCCAGTCTTGGGTTTGCTGGTGGGCAGCGCACTCACGCTCAGCATTGGCTGGTGGGCATTGCGCGGGATTCTCAATCAATCCGTGATGCAGAGTTTGCGAGCGGCGGAGTAGGTTTACTGCTCAAACCGCTTGTGCAATAGTTTTAAAGAAATCACAAAAGCAATTACGGCCACCACAACCAGCACGCCAAGGTTGAGTAGTACATGCTCGGGCCAGCTTCCCAAAAATAAGGGTCGCACAAGGTTGACGGCTGCTGTGAGTGGCATGTATTCGGTGATGATTTGGGCTACTTTGGGCAGTTGTTCACGCGGGAAAAATCCGCCCGCCATAAACATCATGGGCGTTAAAAATAGCGTCATATAAAACGCAAAGAAGTCGTAGCCTTTGGCGAGCGCTGTAAAGATCATTCCCATGCTGGAGAAGGTGAGTGCCACTAAGGCCAACACGGGCAAAACAAACACCATGTGCCATGTGAGTGTGTGCCCACCTGCCAGCAAGAGCGCCATCATCACCAGCAAAATAATGCTGGC
>CANBRV010000213.1 GCA_947372005.1 Comamonadaceae bacterium
ATTGGGCGCACTCGGGCTCGCAAAATTTGCGAATCCTGTGACATCGCGTATTCCAAAAAGATCAAAGACCTCACCGACGGCGATCTGGAAAAAATTCGCGACCACATCGCAGAACTCACCATTGAGGGTGATCTGCGCCGTGAGACAACTATGAACATCAAGCGTTTGATGGACATTGGTTGCTACCGTGGATTCCGTCATCGCCGTGGCTTGCCCATGCGCGGTCAGCGTACGCGCACCAATGCGCGCACACGCAAGGGGCCGCGTAAAGCAGCCCAGTCACTGAAAAAATAACCGGCATTGAAGGAACACCATGGCTAAATCACCCGCCAATAATGCCGCGCAACGAGTGCGCAAAAAAGTTCGTAAGAACGTTGCCGACGGCGTTGCGCACGTGCACGCCTCGTTTAACAATACCATCATCACCATCACCGATCGCCAAGGCAATGCTTTGTCATGGGCATCTTCGGGTGGTCAAGGTTTCAAAGGCTCACGTAAATCAACACCGTTTGCAGCTCAGGTTGCTTCCGAAGTTGCTGGCCGTGCCGCTGTTGAACAAGGCATCAAAAACCTTGACGTCGAAATCAAAGGTCCAGGTCCTGGTCGTGAATCTTCCGTTCGCGCCTTGGCTGCACTCGGTATCCGTATCAATCTGATATCCGACGTGACACCGATGCCTCATAACGGCTGCCGCCCCCAAAAGCGTCGTCGTATCTGATCGTTGGCTACATTTCGTAGCTTTAACTTGTAAGCCCACCGCCACCTGATAGCTCGGGTGGCTCCCGCATTTTTGCGGTAGATGACATGTAAAGGAAGTTCACGTGGCACGCTATCTCGGCCCCAAGGCCAAACTCTCTCGCCGTGAAGGCACTGACTTGTTCCTGAAAAGCGCGCGTCGCGCTATCGGCGACAAGGCCAAATTTGATTCCAAACCTGGACAGCATGGTCGTACCTCCGGTCAGCGTACGTCTGACTTCGGTTTGCAACTGCGCGAGAAGCAGAAGGTCAAGCGCATGTACGGTATTCTGGAGCGTCAGTTCCGCCGCTACTTCGAAGAAGCAGATCGTCGCAAGGGCAATACCGGCGCGAACCTGTTGTTCCTCTTGGAGTCCCGCTTGGACAACGTGGTGTACCGAATGGGCTTTGGCTCCACGCGCGCTGAAGCACGCCAGTTGGTATCGCACAAAGCGATGACCGTGAATGGTCAATCTGTCAACATCCCTTCTTACTTGGTTAAGGTGGGTGATGTTGTGTCGGTTCGTGAGAAATCCAAGAAACAAAACCGTGTTGTTGAAGCCTTGCAGCTGGCTCAGCAAGTAGGTATGCCCGCTTGGGTTGAGGTGAATCTCGACAAAGCTGAAGGCACCTTCAAGAAAGTGCCAGACCGCGATGAATTCGCCGCTGACATCAATGAATCGCTGATCGTTGAGTTGTACTCGCGTTAATCGATAATCATTTCTCGTCCCTTCGCCGCGTTTCTTCGCGGCGAAGGTGCTTCACCAGCCTTACCGGTGTAACGAACCGGGGGTATTGACAGGAAGTCTGCATGCAAACAAGTCTGCTTAAACCCAAAGCAATCAACGTAGAACAACTTGGTTTAAATCGAGCCAAAGTTGCACTAGAGCCTTTTGAGCGTGGATATGGTCATACGCTGGGAAACGCCCTGCGTCGTGTTTTGTTGTCCTCTATGCCCGGATATGCCGCAACCGAAGTGACTATTGCGGGTGTCTTGCATGAGTACTCTTCCATTGATGGCGTGCAAGAAGACGTCGTTAACATTTTACTGAATCTCAAAGGTGTTGTTTTCAAACTTCACAATCGCGATGAAGTGACATTGAGTCTGCGTAAAGACGGCGAAGGTGTGATCACAGCTGCTGACATACAAACGCCTCACGATGTGGAAATCATCAACCCTGACCACGTCATTGCTCATCTTTCCACGGGCGGCAAACTTGATATGCAAATCAAGGTAGAAAAGGGACGTGGTTACGTGCCTGGTTCAATGCGACGTTATGGCGATGAACCAACTAAATCTATTGGCCGCATTGTTCTCGATGCATCTTTTTCCCCTGTAAAGCGAGTCAGCTACACGGTTGAAAGTGCACGCGTTGAACAGCGTACGGATTTGGACAAGCTGCTAATTGAGATTGAAACCAACGGTGCGATCAGTGCTGAAGATGCTGTGCGTGCATCGGCTAAAATTCTGGTTGAACAGTTGGCTGTTTTTGCCCAACTTGAAGGCAGTGAGTTAGCTGCGTTTGAAGCACCTGCCAGCCGTGGCAGCAGCCAGTTCGATCCGATCTTGCTGCGGCCCGTGGACGAGTTGGAGTTGACGGTTCGTTCAGCCAACTGCCTCAAAGCAGAAAATATCTATTACATCGGTGATTTGATTCAACGCACCGAAAACGAGTTGCTTAAAACTCCAAATCTGGGCCGTAAGTCACTCAACGAAATCAAGGAAGTTTTGGCTTCACGTGGTTTGACCTTGGGCATGAAGCTTGAAAGTTGGCCACCTGCCACGTTGGAAAAACGTTAAATTTCTGTAGCCTCAAATCGTTTCAGATTGAAGGCTCAGCGCCACGGGCAGTACCTGATACGGCTGCTTGTTTTATAAATTAAGGAAATCACCATGCGCCACGGACACGGATTACGAAAACTCAATCGCACTAGCTCACATCGCTTAGCTATGTTGCGCAACATGATGAACTCACTCATCGAGCATGAAGTCATCAAAACTACCGTTCCTAAAGCCAAAGAGCTGCGCCGCGTTGTCGAGCCCATGATCACGCTGGCCAAAGAAGCCACAGTGGCTAATCGACGTTTGGCTTTTGACCGCTTGCGTGATCGTGATAGCGTGACCAAGTTGTTCAACGACCTCGGCCCACGTTTCAAGACTCGTCCCGGTGGTTACACCCGTATTTTGAAAATGGGTTTTCGTGTGGGCGATAACGCGCCTATGGCTTTGGTTGAGTTGGTGGATCGCCCTGCCACTACCGAAGCCAATGCGCCGGCAGAGACCACGGATTAATGGTATAATCAATACTTACCGCGCGATGGAGCAGCTTGGTAGCTCGTTGGGCTCATAACCCAAAGGTCGGAGGTTCAAATCCTTCTCGCGCAACCAACACGTCAGCCGTACTAGCTGATAGCAAAACGCCCACTCTTGAGTTGGCGTTTTGCATTTCGGGATTATCAAAAGTAGCTTACTATATTGTTTGGTATAGGTACTTCTGATGAGACTCCAAAATAAATGGTCGTTGTTGTGTGCGTTACTGTGCGGCGTCGTGGGCGCACAAGCGCAATCAATGACGGATAAGCCAATACGCATCGTCGTTCCGTTCGCTGCGGGTGGGCCTACTGATGTTTTAGCCCGTGTGCTGGCACCTAAATTATCCGCCTCGCTCAAGCGTACTGTCATCGTAGACAACCGGGTGGGTGCCACTGGCGCTATTGGTGCGAACTACGTTGCCAGGGCCGCGCCAGATGGCGACACTTTGTTGCTGGGCACCAGCAGCATCATGGCGGCCAGCCCCAACCTCACGCTTAATTTGCCCTACGACCCGTTGAACGATTTCGTGCCAATTTCGCTGGTGGCGACCATTGAAAACATCCTCGTTGTCCATCCGAGCGTGCCGGCGAAGTCGGTCAAAGAATTAATCGCCTATGCCAAGGCAAATCCTGGCAAGCTAACATATGCCACTTCGGGCGTGGGCAGTACTTACCATCTGGGGGCCGAGCTATTTGCATCACAAGCCGGTATCGCCTGGACGCATGTCCCCTACAAGGGTGCGGCCCCGGCCATCCAGGATGTGTTGGCGGGTCATGTTGCAGTTATGTTTGACAACACCTCTTCGGCCATACCCAACATCAAGTCAGGGCGCGTGCGTGCTTTGGGGGTGGCTAGTTTGAAGCGGTATGCCGGATTACCCGATTTGCCGACGATTGCGGAGGAAGGTTTAGCCGGGTATGAAACCACCATCTGGCTAGGCCTGTTTGCCCCCGCCAAAACGCCAACGTTACTCATTCAGGCTTTGAATCGGGAGGTCCAAGAGGCCGTGAATTCGACCGAGTACACAGAGAAATTGATGGCACTCGACATGCAGCCGCGCTTGAGCAGCTCAACAGAGTTGACGGGCTATCTCAAGGCTGATTTGAGCAAGTGG
>CANBRV010000214.1 GCA_947372005.1 Comamonadaceae bacterium
ATTCGGCAACTCTTTGGTTTGATCGAAGACCTCAATACCTTACCGCTGCGCTCACGCCTTGCTAAGCAGCTTCTACATTTGAAGCGCAGTTATGGCGTACCTGCACTCAATCACCCCAATGAGTTCCGCATCAGCTTACACCTTGCACAGGAAGAATTGGCACAGCTACTAGGCGCATCGCGCCAACGAGTCAATCAAGAACTGAAAAGCATGGAGCGCGAAGAGGCTATTCGTATTGAACCGGGTGGTCTCGTGATTCGTAATCGCGATTTATTGCTCCAAATCAGCCACGAGATTCATCCTGTTTAAGGCCTACCTCTGCTATGGACTACAACCAATTTGTTGGCACACGCGCGGTTTCAGAACAACACAAAATTGACGAAGAAACACTAACTTTATGGATGCAAGAACATATCAAAGGTTTTGCTGGGCCGCTAAAAGTTGAAATGTTCAAAGGCGGACAGTCCAATCCGACCTACAAGCTCATTACGCCCAGCTGCAGCTACGTGATGCGTGCTAAGCCTGGCCCTGCCGCCAAGCTTTTGCCATCTGCGCACGCCATCGAGCGTGAATTTGCCGTGATGCGTGGCCTCTATGGCACGGGCGTCCCCGTACCCGAAATGCTGGCGCTGTGCGAAGACGAATCCGTGATTGGCCGCGCCTTCTTCATCATGGAGTTTATGCAAGGTCGCATCTTGTGGGATCAAGCGCTGCCTGACATGAGCAACAAAGACCGAGGTGAGATTTACGACGAGATGAATCGCGTGCAAGCGGCGCTGCACACTGTTAAGTTTGCTGATCGTGGTCTCGCCAACTACGGCAAACCTGGCAATTATTTTGCCCGCTCCATTGGCCGCTGGACTAAGCAATACATGGCCTCCATCACTCAGCCGATTGAGGCGATGGACAAACTCATGGAATGGCTACCCGCCAATATGCCCGAGACAGCAGGGGACGAATCACTCGTCTCCATCGTGCACGGCGACTATCGGTTAGATAACATGATGTTCCATCCCACCGAGAACCGTGTGATTGCAGTGCTGGACTGGGAACTCTCCACGCTTGGCCATCCGCTTGCCGACTTTAGCTACCACTGTATGGCGTGGCATATTCCACCAGGCGCATTTAGAGGCATTGGTGGACTCGACCACAAGGCACTTGGCATTCCGTCTGAAGATGAATACATTGCCAAGTACTGTGAGCGCACGGGCTATCTAACGCCATCGCAAATGAAAACCGACTGGAACTTTTACCTAGCCTACAACCTGTTCCGCTTAGCGAGCATCTTGCAAGGCATCGCCAAGCGGGTCGAAATGGGCACAGCATCCAGCGCCCAAGCCGTCAACTCAGCACGAGGCGCAAGGCCGCTCGCCGAGATGGGTTGGGCGTTTGCGCAAAAGCAACGGGCTTGAATCAGGCAAACTGAAACTCACCTGGCGCTTGGATTGGATCAACCGTCACGTGGACCGTGCTCTTCGGCTCAAAACGTCCTTCTAGCAAAAGCTTGGCAAGCGGATTCTCTAGTCGCTGCGCAATCGCGCGTTTCAGTGGTCTTGCACCAAACACAGGATCGAAGCCCACTTTCGCAAGCTCGGCAATCGCAGCATCGGACACTTCAAGTGTGTAGTCCATCTTGGCAAGGCGCTCTATGAGCGTTTGCAATTGAATTTTTGCAATCGCACCGATGTTGGCAGCATCTAAGCCATGGAACACCACAGTCTCATCAATGCGGTTTAAAAACTCGGGGCGCATGAACTTTTTGAGTTCTTCAAACACAGCTTCTTTAATCGCCTCGGCGTCTTGGCCCACCATATCTTGAATGATGCGCGAGCCCATGTTGCTGGTCATCACGATCACGGTGTTTTTGAAGTCCACGGTGCGGCCTTGACCATCCGTGAGGCGTCCATCATCTAGCACTTGTAAGAGCACATTGAAGACATCGGGGTGCGCTTTTTCAATCTCGTCAAACAGCACCACGCTGTAGGGCTTACGGCGTACGGCTTCCGTGAGGTAGCCGCCTTCGTCATAGCCCACGTAGCCAGGAGGCGCACCAATCATGCGACTCACCGAATGCTTCTCCATGAACTCGCTCATGTCGATGCGGATAAGGTGGTCTGGGCTATCAAACATAAAGCTTGCCAGCGTTTTGCACAGCTCCGTTTTACCCACACCTGTGGGGCCTAAAAAGAGGAAAGAACCTGTTGGCTTGTTGGGGTCGGAGAGGCCCGAACGCGAGCGGCGAATCGCATTCGCCACCGCCGCAATCGCTTCGTCTTGCCCAACGACGCGTTCGTGCAATTTAGTCTCCATAAGCAAGAGTTTTTCCCGCTCACCTTGCAGCATTTTGGACACAGGAATGCCCGTCGCGCGGCTCACGACTTCGGCAATTTCTTCTGCGCCCACTTGCGTGCGTAGCAGCCTTGGCTTCGCAGCCGTGCCTTTATTTTTTGACTCGCGCTCTTGCGCCGCTTTGTATTGCTTCTCAAGCTCTGGAAGCTTGCCATATTGCAGTTCGGCCACCTTGTTGAAATCACCTTTGCGCGTGAGTTCTTCAATTTGAAATTTCAGCTTATCAATGCTTTCTTTCAATTGCGCGCCGCCCTGTGCTTGCGCTTTTTCAGCTTGCCAAATTTCGTCGTAATCAGCAATTTCCTTCTCTAACTGAAGCATTTCTTCTTCAATCAATGCAAAGCGTTTTTTAGACGAATCATCCTTCTCGCGGCGCACCGCTTCGCGCTCAATTTTGAGCTGAATCAAACGCCGATCCAGCTTATCCATCACTTCGGGCTTGGAGTCAATTTCAATTTTGATTTTGGCCGCCGCTTCGTCAATCAAATCAATTGCTTTGTCGGGCAAAAAGCGATCGGTAATATAGCGGTGCGACAGCTCTGCCGCTGCCACGATGGCAGGGTCGGTAATCTCGACACCGTGGTGCACTTCGTACTTTTCTTGCAGGCCGCGCAGGATGGCAATCGTGGCTTCCACGCTGGGCTCTTCCACCAAAATCTTTTGAAAGCGCCGCTCCAGCGCTGCGTCTTTTTCAATGTATTTGCGGTACTCAGACAGCGTCGTCGCACCCACGCAGTGCAGCTCGCCGCGAGCTAGCGCGGGTTTGAGCATATTGCCCGCATCCATGGCGCCCTCGGCCTTGCCCGCGCCCACCATGGTGTGGAGTTCGTCAATAAACACAATCGTTTGACCTTCGTCTTTGGCCAGTTCATTCAGCACCGATTTCAGGCGCTCTTCAAACTCACCTCTAAACTTTGCACCCGCCAAAAGCGCCGCCATATCCAGCGAGAGCACGCGTTTGCCTTTGAGCGAATCGGGGACTTCACCAGCCACAATCCGCTGCGCGAGGCCTTCCACAATCGCAGTCTTGCCCACGCCAGGCTCGCCAATCAATACAGGATTATTTTTGGTGCGGCGCTGCAAAATTTGAATCGTGCGGCGAATTTCATCGTCTCGTCCAATCACGGGATCTAGCTTGCCCATGCGTGCACGCTCGGTCAAATCTAAGCAATATTTTTTGAGTGCTTCGCGCTGCCCTTCTGCATCAGCGCTCTTCACGCCTTCACCGCCGCGCACGGCGCTAATGGCGGCATCCAAGCTCTTGCGCGTCAAACCCTTGCTGCGGACTGCTTGCGCGAGGTCAATCTTGCTGTCACAAAGCGCGAGCAAGAACATTTCACTCGCCACAAACTCGTCGCCGCGCTTGATGGATTCTTTTTCTGCGGCTTGCAATAAATTGCTTAAATCGCGACTCGGCTGCACTTGCTCGCCGCCCGAGACGCTGGGCAGTTTAGCCATCGCGGATTCGCAAACAGTGAGAAGTCCTGCCACGTTCGCACCAGCACGTTGCAGTAGGCTTTGCGGGCCGTCTTCTTGGCGCAGCATCGCCACCAGCAAATGCGCAGGCTCGATATAGGCGTGGTCATTGCCATTGGCGAGGCTTTGCGCATCTGCCAATGATTCTTGAAATTTAGTGGTGAGTTTGTCGATTCGCATAGAAGCTCCTTGGAACAGTATGCAACTCAAATGAGGGGTTTGTCTATTTTTTCAAGTGCGCCAAAACGCCTTCGGCTGCTCGCTTGCCACTTGCTAAACACGCCGTCAGTAAATAGCCACCCGTTGGCGCTTCCCAGTCCAGCATTTCGCC
>CANBRV010000215.1 GCA_947372005.1 Comamonadaceae bacterium
CCATGGCGAAACACTTGGCTATAAAAAATAATGATACCGTCGCTCGCTAGTTTTTTGAGATTGACACCAGCCGCTTTGAGTGCAGCTGTCTGGCTAATCGGGACACCGCTCATGCGCTGCATCGTCATCACTTCTGTAGCACACAGGTCGAAATACATATCGGGAATCAGCACGCGCACATCAGGCTCTTTAAGCTCATTCATTTGGCGCTTAAGCTGTACCGCATTGGCTGCTTCACGCATTAAATCTAACTCGTCGTGCAAATAGGTGTCGAACTCTGTCACCACTTCATCAGGACGCAGGCGCTTACCGTCTGCACTTGTTCGTTTGACGATCCATGCCAAGGCATGCAGCAATCGCAAATCTTGATTGATAGAGCGGACAACATTTGGGCGCAAAACCTTCACCGCAACAGGGGTGCGCGGTGCATCGTTCAGTGTGGCGAAGTGCACTTGCGCAATCGAAGCGCTTGCGACAGGGGTGCGGTCAAAGCTGGCGTAGAGCTCAGAGAGCGGTTTGCCAAACGCACGCTCAATGATCGTGACAGCGATGTCGCCGCTAAACGGCGGAACACGGTCTTGCAGCTTGGCGAGCTCGTCTGCAAAATCGGGTGCGAGCATGTCGCGCCTTGTAGAGAGTACTTGTCCAAATTTAATAAAAATGGGACCCAGCGCCTCGAATGCTTCTCTAAGCCTTTCGCTACGAGTTTTTGACGAAATCAGTTTTTGAAGCAAGCCAAACCAAAGGGCAATCCAAAGAATAAAGAGGGCGCGTAGCGCTGCACTAAACGGAGCAAAAATCATCGTGATGAGCCAGTTCATTGTCTGGCAATCCATTCTTTGAGTTTTGCTTGTACCGTGCGAGCTGTATTGGCGATGTGATGTGCGGATACATCGCCAACAACGCGTGCAAGGTCGCCCTCCAGATCCCAGCTCACGTTTTGGGCTAACCATTGCACCTCTGCCGCCAGCTGAACATCGCCCTCAATACGCACATTAGGTTTGTCGCCTTGTATCAGTTTTTTACCAAGTTCGGCAACATCAGTATCAATAACTTCTAGTAGCAAATCAATTTTGGTGGTTTCATTATTAGCTACAGACGCCACAGCTAGTAAGCCCACAGGCGTAGCGGTTAGCAGCAAGGTGTATTGCTGCCAAGCAAACTTGACGATACGTCCTTTTTGCCTTGCCACGCGCTGCATCGCCTCAGGCTCTTGTTGGAGCACATGGTTGAGTAGTAGCACGATGCGATTGTGTCCCTCCTCGATGAGCCATGCAGGTGGCTGGGGTAGCTTGCTAAAAAAGGACGAAAAAAAATCGGGCAGAGTGTTCATCTGCCCGATTATCCTTTGGTTAGCTCAGCATTTTTGCTTATTCGAGTGCTTGAATGCCTGCGACCAACCAGCCGCCACCTGCAACGGGCTTGGTCAAATTCCATACTTCTTTGAAGGGGTCTGGTGCAAGACCCACTTCTTCACGGATCACGCCTGAGAACTCGACACTCGCCATAAAGTGAGCAGCGTGGATGCCTGCGGGTAACTCTTCAATACCCAGTAGTAGTGCATCTACCGAGATCACTTCGGTACGGTGTACTGTGCCAACTGGCGCTGCGGCATCGCGCTCGGCAATTTGAGTTTTGATCTCGGCCAGCATCTCTTCGGTCAGCATGGTTTTGAGTGTGGTCATGTCCGCTTTGTCCCACGCGGCTTGCAGGTTCACAAAGTGCGCCTTGGCACCTGCCAAAAAGCCAACCGTGTCAAAACCAGCAGGAATGCCCCAGCTTTGTGAGCCGCTTAGCGCCGAGGCTGTCTCTGCACTCGCACCAATTGCAGAGCCAATCATGGAGCCGCCTTGTGCCGCTGGCGGCGCGTCTGCAAACACGGTGCGTTCAAACGGACGTGCCGCGGCATCATTGCCCACATTGGCAGCGCTATAGCCCTTGGCATAAGCGGGCTGTAGATCTGCTTCTTGCTGGCTTGCTTTGTAGCGCTTGTACATGTTCCATGCCATGAATGCAGCGAATCCCATCAACATAAACATCAGGATATTGCCCATGGCACCGCCAAGAGCGCCGCCCAGTCCCATCGAGTGAGCAAGCCAAGCAAGTCCTGCTCCAGCAGCAAGTCCGCCTAGCATGGCGCCCCAAGGTCTTGGGGCGGCTGGTGCTGGCGCAGCGGGCGCAGGCGCTGCTGGTTTTGCAGGCGCAACATTAGTGGGCGCAGCATTTTGCTGAGTCGCCTGACGCTGAGTCACGTTGCTAGATTGCTTACCCATTGATCCGCCGCCGCCCATGCGTTTAGCATCCGCGTTTAGGCTAGTAAGAGCCAGCGCCATAGAGACTAAGGCAACAGCCAAAGAAGACATGAATTTCATAGAAGGCTCCATTAATTTAAGAAAAAACACACGCTGGAATTAGATGGTACGTATTTTCCACATTTCAAGTGTCAAGCGTGTTATAAAAACCCTTACTGTTGCTTGATTCCCACATGGAGTGCGACCACACCTGCTGTGAGGTTATGGACGTCCACATGGGCAAAGCCAGCGGTTTTCATCAACTCACGGAGAGTCTCTTGGTCAGGATGCATCCTGATCGACTCGGCAAGGTATTGGTAAGACGCTGCATCGCCCGCCACCAGTGAGCCCAATTTCGGCAGCACTTTGAACGAGTACCAGTCATAGGCTTTTTGCAGTGGCGGTGCAACTTTGGAAAACTCTAAAACCAATAGCTTGCCGCCTGGTTTGAGCACGCGCAGCATCTCTTTGAGTGCCGCGTCTTTGTGTGTCATATTGCGCAGTCCAAAGGCCACGCTCACGATATCAAAATAGGCATCCGCAAACGGCAGCTTCTCGGCATCACACACGGTGGTGGGCAAAATCACACCAGCGTTGAGCAGGCGGTCGCGCCCCGTGCTCAGCATAGCCTCGTTAATGTCGGTATGAACGACTTGGCCTTGTCCTGCGCTGACTCCCACATCCTTGGCAAAGCCCAGCGCCAAATCGCCCGTGCCGCCTGCAATGTCCAGTACGCGCATACCTAGCTTGGCGTTAGCTACCATGAAGGTGTAGCGCTTCCACAGGCGATGCATGCCACCCGACATGAGGTCATTCATTACGTCGTATTTGCTGGCGACAGAGTCAAACACGCCGCGAACTTTAGAGGCTTTTTCTTTTTCATCAACGGTAGCAAAACCGAAATGCGTTTTAGACGTTTGATCTGTTTCAGTGGCTTGCACAACCATGTCCTTTCATTTCAACTTTCCGCTCTATATCCCGATTAGCGCCAGCCGCAGCCAGTTTCGCTTCGTATTGCTTCCACAAATCCGCTTCTTGAGAGCCCAAAAAGTACAGATATTCCCAAGAAAAAATCCCGGAGTTATGACCATCCGAAAATTCAGGTTGCACGGCATAGTTACCGACGGGCTCAAGACCCACAAGGCTTATCAGCCGTTTGCCTGCTTGCAGCGTCTCTTGTCCAGGACCGTGCCCTTGCACCTCAGCGGAGGGGCTATACACGCGCATCAACTCAAACGGAATGCGAAACGTTTTGCCATCGTTAAAAGTAATTTCTAAGCACCGCGACGCTTGATGCGCCGTGATGTTCTCTGGCGTGGGAGTGGTTTTGGTCAATCCAGCCATCAGACTTCGTAATCCACCAACATGCGATTAACTCGCACTTCGGCAATAAAAGGCATCAATGCTTTGTGATCGGGGTGCGCTTGATAGCCAGCCAAGGCTTCTTTGCTTTCAAACTCGGTGTAGAGCAACACGTCGTAGCTGGCATCGGTCTTAGAAAAATCAATGCCCGTCTCTAACTTGAGCATTCCCGGAATCTTGCCGCGCAGTCCTGCAAACATCTCTTGCATGAGCTTGGCATTGGTGGCTTTGTCGTTACCTTTGGCGTGATCTTTGAGCGTCCAAGCGACGATGTGCTTAATCATGTTATGTTCCTTTGTATGAAGTTCAATTTTCCAAAACCTCAACTGTAACGCCTCCCATGAAAACCCAAAGCGACAAAGCCACCGAACGCATTGATGAGTTAGAGCTAAAAATCAGCTTTTTAGAGGACGCACTAGAAAAGTTAGATCAAGTCGTGATTCGGCAGCAAACGCAAATTGAT
>CANBRV010000216.1 GCA_947372005.1 Comamonadaceae bacterium
CCCGTCAAACTCGTCTTGACCAACTGGGACGAAGTGATGGGCACAGGCCATCTGGAGCCCTGCACCCAGCCCGCCCTGCCCCACCCGCCGGAGGGAATGGAGCCACCACCCGCACGCCACTTCACCATCGGCAAAGAAGTGTGGATCGAGCGCGAAGACTTTGAAGAAGTGCCACCCAAGGGCTACAAGCGCCTGTTCCCCGGCAACAAAGTGCGCCTCAAGGGCGGCTATGTGATCGAGTGCACCGGTGCAACCCGCGATGCGAACGGCGCCATCACCGAAGTGCTGGCCACCGTGGTGCCCGACACCAAAAGCGGCACCCCCGGCAGCGACCTGGTCAAGGTCAAAGCCGCCATCACCTGGGTCGGCGTGGCCAACGGCGTTTCGGTTGAGGTGCGCATGTACGACCGCTTGTTTTTGGACGCGCAGCCCGATGCGGGCGGCAAAGACTTTATCGAAAGCCTGAACCCGAACAGCCTGAAAGTGGTGACTGCAATTGTTGAGCCGTCATTGGCGAATGCCAAGGCGGGCCAGCAGTTTCAGTTTGAACGGCATGGGTACTTTGTAGCGGATCGGGTAGATCACGTGGAGGGTGTGAAACCCGTGTTTAATCTGGCGGTGGGATTGAAGGATAGTTGGGGGAAGTAAGAACTACACCTCAATGTGTCTTTGAACAATGTGATTAGCTAAAGGAAATTTATGGCTGCAAGTGACCTAGCAATAATTCGGCGCTTTGAAGGGGCACAAAACTCCTTGGTACTCCAGTCTTCCGATCTTTCCTTAGAAACTATTGCAAAGATGGTTGAAAGTGAGGCGATCGACGTTTCGCCACACTACCAAAGACGAGAGCGGTGGAGTCCAGACTCCCAAGCGAAACTTATTGAGTCATTTCTGCTAAACGTTCCTGTCCCTCCGGTTTACCTTGCAGAAGATGACTTTGGCACTTATTCGGTTATTGACGGTAAGCAACGCATTTCGGCAATTTTCAGATTTCTGCGCGACAAACTGGTACTGGAAGACTTGACTGGCTTTGCAGAGCTGAACGGCTTGAAATTCAGTCAGCTACCCAAGCCTCTGCAAAACGCTTTAGCAATTCGGCCATATTTACGCGTGGTCACACTGTTGAAGCAAACTGATCCCGAGTTGAAGTACGAAGTTTTTACGCGCCTAAACACTGGCGGCCACCCACTGCTGGCCCAAGAAATTCGAAACGCCTTGTATCGCGGCACACTAAATGATCTGCTTTTCAAATTAGGGGAGCAGAGCTTTTTGCGACAGCAGCTAAAGATAGCCACAGAGAAAGAGTCAGCTTACGCAGAAATGTTGGATGTGGAAATGCCACTGCGATTTTTTACTTTTAGAGAGCAATGGACTAGCTTTGGCGGGAATTCAAGAGGGGCGATGGATGACTTCATGGCGAGGCATAGGAAGTCCACTAAGGCAGCACTATTGGATTTAGAAAACATATTCAATAGAGCGCTGGATAACTGCAAAGAGTTATGGGGAGAGGATGCCTTCCATCGCTATTCTGCGGGCAGTTTTAGAGACCAATTCTTGGCTTCAATTTACGACGCTCAAATGATCGCGGTCGATCTGCTTAGCCCCACCGAGCTAGCAAAATTGCGCAAAAATAAGCCCGCGTTGTTGCAGGCAACGAAAAAACTGTTTTCTGACAAGCGATTTGAGGAGTCCGTACGTGCCTCAACAAATACGCCATCAAGAGTTCGATATCGGATTGAGACGGTCGCAAGCATGCTCAAAACGATTTAGTTCTAACATGTC
The DNA here is from genome assembly GCA_947372005.1 of Comamonadaceae bacterium. GTDB lineage: Bacteria > Pseudomonadota > Gammaproteobacteria > Burkholderiales > Burkholderiaceae_C > JASGCK01. The sequence goes on from CANBRV010000216.1 coordinate 1,783, forward strand.
AATCGCGCGAAGCAATTTTGAAAGCAGGATATCTACTCTTAGGGATAGCCTAAACGATCCCGCTGTCGCAGACGGACCACCGTCTGATGTACAAAAAAATGCTATCGCAAGCATGCTTAGAAACGGACTAGCGGTGCTTGCATTCGCAATAACAGAGGATTTCATTAGAGATCGTACCGCTGAGGTATTGAATGGCTTTTCCAGCACAACTGTCAAATTTGAAGACCTATCCGAAGACTTGCAAAATGCAGTAACAATCTCAGCACTTAGCGGGATCTTGTTCAGAGCGAAATATCAGGAGAAAGTCAACAAAATTCCCTGGGTTTTGGGGCAAATTCCGCCAGTTGCAGGTGCAGCAACAAGCATCACAAACCTTTCCAAATTCTCATTTGGACAATCGACATCAAACTTAGGTGACGACGAACCAGCAAAAATACTGGGGGCGTTTGGTATCGCCGGGGGTTGGACTTCCATAGGGTCAACTGCAAAGCGAATTGGTTTGGGTGGAGCATTGGACTATGCGCAGGCATTCAAAGATTTAGCAAAACGCCGGCACTCGGCTGCTCATAATGTCGCTGCAAAAATTCCACTCAATGACCTTCTAAACTCTGTCAAAACAATATTAGGAATCTGCTGCTCCTTTGACCTCCTACTTTCACGTGCTTTAGCGATCCACAATACTGGAAAGATTCCCGACAAGAAGAAATCTCCGGTATCAGAAAAGGATCTGGTTCTCAAGTTTGTCTCACCTCACCCTTCACAAACTGGAAAATTTCGTGAGCAAGTCGAATCCTCTGGTGGAGCTGCACTTCACACAACTCGAGTATTTGCATCATTAGCTGAAGCACGGACTGAAGTGGGATCGAGGGCGCTCGCGCAAGGTGCCTACATAGTTTTTCAGGCTAGCAACGGCGTTCCAGAAGCATGGGAAACCTGGTAAATCAAGTCTCTACGCTACTCCCCGAATGCAACCCCAATCCATCCTCAACTTCTGGTTAGAAGAACTAACCCCTAAGCAGCACTTCGTCAAAGACGCCGCGCTGGACGAAACCATCCGCACCCGCTTTGGCGACAGGCTGGAGGCGGCAGCGCGGTGTGAGTTATTTGGGTGGCGCGCAACGGCCGAGGGGCGGCTGGCGGAGATCATCGTGCTGGACCAGTTCTCGCGCAACGTTTACCGAGACACGCCGCGCGCCTTTGTGTAGGACGCGCTGGCGCTGGTGTTGGCGCAAGGGCTGGTGGCCAGCGGGCAGGATCGCAACCTGCCTGAAGCGCAGCGCGTGTTTGCCTACATGCCCTACATGCACAGCGAGTCCGCGCTGGTGCATACGCAGGCGGTGGCGCTGTTTATGCAGTTGGGCATACAAGACAACCTGAACTTCGAGCTGCGCCACAAAGCCATCATTGACCGCTTCGGCCGCTACCCCCACCGCAACGCGATTCTGGGGCGTGCCGCCAGCGCGGAAGAACTGGCATTTCTGGGCGAGCCGGGGTCTTCGTTCAAATCTTTGGTTTTTCCCAGCTTTTGCCGAAGCTTTAAATATTAGCAAATATGCTAATATTTAACTCCAATGATTTGGTCCATCACCTATTACAACGAGCGGGTTCGCAAGGAGGTGTTGGCCATGCCAGCAGGCATCGTGGCGGACTATGTGCGTTTGACCGATGCCATGGCATTGCACGGCGCAGATTTGCGCATGCCGCACTCTCGTGCCATGGGCGCTGGTCTGTTTGAGCTGCGCCCCAAGGGGCCGGAAGGAATTGGACGGGTGTTTTATTGCACGCAAGTGGGCCACACCATTGTGGTGTTGCACTCGTTCGTCAAGAAGACCCAAGAAACCCCAGATGCAGAATTGCGTTTGGCCCGTAAACGACTAAAGGATGTGCAACATGGCTGATATCGGCTACAAACCCGTGCCGCATGACGCGGCGTTCCGCAAGGCGCTGCTGGCCAAGCCCGGCGTCAAAAAGGCATTTGACGCACTGGAAGAGGAATACACCGCCCTGCATACCATGCTCGACGCGCGCCAAACGGCGGGCCTGACCCAGGCTGATGTAGCCAGTCGTATGGGAACCACGGTGTCTGCGGTGTCTCGATTGGAAGCATCTTTGCGCAGCGAAAAACACTCCCCATCCTTTGCCACCTTGCGCAAATACGCGCAGGCTTGCGGAAAGAAGCTTGTCATTCAGATGGTGTGATTTGCTATATTTTTAATAGCTTCTTGCGCATATTCCACGGTGGCTAGAGGCCGATTTGACACGAAAATGTTCTACTCCGTTAAACTTCAACCCATGCGCCCTTCTCAAGC
>CANBRV010000217.1 GCA_947372005.1 Comamonadaceae bacterium
GTCATGTCGGTGGCGGCATTGCCAATGTCGATTTGGCTACATGCAATGTTGTGAGCGCGACCATCCAGTGCGATTGATTTGGTCAACCCCGTAATAGCGTGCTTGGTGGACGTATACGGCGCAGACATTGGGCGCGGCGCATGCGCCGAAATCGAGCCGTTGTTGATAATGCGTCCGCCCATCGGCGACTGCTTCTTCATCAAACGCATCGCCGCTTGAGCGCACAAGAATGAACCCGTTAAGTTGATGCCCACGACGGCCGACCACTGCTCAAACGTGATTTCATCCATGGGAATAGTCGGGGCACCCATGCCTGCGTTGTTAAAAATGACATCAATGCGTCCGTATGTGGATTCGATTTTGTCGAATAGCGCCTTCACAGAATCTGGATTGCTGGCGTCAGTAGCGACTGCCAACGTGCTGCCCACGCGTATGCTGGAGGCCATATCCGCTGTGGCTTGCAGGGCATCCATCTTACGACCTGCCAGCACGACGGTGTAGCCTGAGCGAACCAACGCCAGCGACGTTGCGCGACCAATGCCTGTGCCAGCACCTGTCACCATGGCGATTTTGTTATTCGCTTGAACTATCATTTTTATTCCTTATGAATGTTTAATTGTTGAGTTTTGATAATCATAGAGCCAAGGCATAGCTGTCAATCGCTCGCCAGAAGCGCGCAGGACAGCATCTCGCGCCAAGCGAATCAGGCCACTGGCATGAAACGCTAGCCCAAGCATCTGCGACTGGATTTGAACTCTGGCGTTTCGCTTCCACCTCGCCTTGGCGTAGGCCTGCAAAGCCATATCCATATTGATCTCTCGAGCAACAGCAGACTCCAGCGCCTGTGCATCCTCAATCGCCATCGCCGCGCCTTGCGCCAAATACGGCATCATGGGGTGCGCAGCATCGCCCAGCAAAGCCACATGGCCCTTGGTATAAAACTTCGGCGAGAGCATGGATGAGCGTTGAAACAACTCCCAAGTCGTAAAGCCTCCGTTTGCCTGCACCGCTGCAATCAGCGCATGTAATTGCGCGGACATGGGGCTGGCAAGCGTGGGCGCACCTTCCTGCGCGATCACGATATTCAGCTGCCACTGATTGACGGGATACGCCACCACATGCTGCGTAGCGCCCAGCCACACTTGCACGGACCGACTGCGCAGCGCCAAAGGTAGTCGCGCCATATCCAGCATCGCCCGATACGCGGTATGTCCAGATGCGCGTGGCTTGCCGCCATGCTGCGTACCCGCAAGCAAATCTTCTCGCACTTTGCTATGCAGGCCATCGCAGCCTAACAGCGCATCAAAATCAGCGAGTGAAAAATACGGGCTCTCGTGCAAGCCATGCACCATCTGACCTACCAGCACGTTTGCACCCGCATCTTGTGCGGCCTGCAAGAGCACACTTTGCAAGTCCGCACGGCGGATGCACACATGCGGCGCACCATGCTTTTGCTGCGCCGCGCCTAGGTCGTTTAGAGAGCGTGTGGTCAGCACATGGTCATCTCGCGCATCACGAATAATCAAGTGCGCGGGCTCGCAGCCCTTATCGCATATAGCCTTGCCCAGACCCCAGCCCGTCAAAATTCGCATTGCATTGGGCCCAAGCTGAATGCCTGCGCCAACTTCCGATAGTTCACTTGCTTGCTCTAAAACAGTCGCTTGATGACCTGAACGAGAAAGCGCAATCGCAGCCGAGAGACCCGCAATGCCAGCGCCTGCGATCAAAAATTTGGACATGGATTAAGTGTGAAGCGCAAAGAAATTCGCGGCAATTAAATCGTTGTAGTTTGGCGCAACCGCAATAACGTGCTCACCCGCCAATTCTGCTGGGCTGTGGGTCGTCGTGATGGCCACCGCTTGCATCCCACCGCGGCGCGCCGCCTCAATGCCAAAAGGCGCGTCTTCAAACACCACGCATTCAGAAGGTGCGAAGCCAAGGCGCTTAGCCGCTTCTAAAAAGATAGCAGGCTCGGGCTTGCCCGCCAGTCCCATATCACCGCGTACCACCACCGATGGCTCGGGATGGAGGCGCAAATTCGAAAACGCAAAAGCAACGTTGGCCGCATCACCTGCTGTACCTATGCCTACAGCTAGGCCTTGCTGCAAGGCCATAGCCATAAAGGATTGAAAGCCTGCTACCTCAGAAAAAATAGGCGCATAAAGCTCGCGATAAATGATTTCCTTTTCATGCACAAAAGGCAACGCTTCTTCGTCAGTCATGGCGCGGCCGAAGAGCTCACCCATACACTCCGTGCCTGTGCGACCTGTCGTGCGCCGCATCATCTCAGGCAAATCCATTTGAATACCGTAGCGCCTTGCAAACTCAATCCAGGCCGCTTTGTGCGTCGGCATCGAGTCAATCATCGTGCCGTCCATATCAAAAATCAGCGCTTTGATGGGCATGGTTTAAACGCCCTGTTTTAGCGACGCTTCAATAAACATATCAAGGTCGCCATCCAGCACCTTTTGCGTTGCCGATGTCTCCACGCTAGTACGCAAATCTTTGATGCGCGATTGATCTAACACGTAGGAGCGAATTTGATGTCCCCATCCCACATCGGTCTTGGTGTCCTCTAGTTTTTGCTGCTCGACCATGCGCTTTTTCATCTCGAAGTCATACAGACGCGAACGCAGGCGCTTCCACGCCACATCGCGGTTACCGTGCTGACTACGTCCGTCTTGGCACTGCACCACAATGCCTGTAGGCATGTGCGTCAGGCGCACGGCGGAGTCGGTTTTGTTAATGTGCTGACCACCCGCGCCGCTGGCACGGAAGGTGTCGGTACGCACGTCGGCAGGATTGATGTCAATTTCGATAGAGTCATCGACCTCGGGATAAACGAACACGCTGGCGAAGCTGGTGTGGCGACCGCCCGACGAGTCAAACGGTGATTTGCGCACCAAACGATGCACGCCCGTTTCGGTTCGGAGCAGTCCAAACGCGTACTCGCCTTCCACCTTGATAGTCGCGCTTTTGATACCCGCCGTATCGCCTGCAGTTTCGTCTTCGATGATGGCTTTAAAGCCCTTGCGCTCGGCGTAGCGAAGATATTGACGGAGCAGCATGGATGCCCAGTCACAAGCCTCGGTACCGCCTGCGCCTGCTTGAATATCAAGAAAGGCAAAGCACGGGTCGGCAGGGTTGTTGAACATACGGCGGAATTCAAGCCCCTCGACCTCTTTGGTGATCTTGGCGGTCTCGCCTTCAATGGTCAAGATGCCGTCCAAGTCGTCGTCCGCCTTGCTCATGTCGAACAGCTCGGTGTTGTCGGCAATGTCCGACTTGAGGCGATTGAGCACCAGCACCACGCCTTCTAACTCTTTGCGTTCCTTGGCAAGCGCCTGTGCCCGCTTGGGGTCGTTCCAAACAGCGGGGTCTTCTAAAGCCGCGCAGACGTCTTCTAATTTGCGTTCTTTGTTATCGTAGTCAAAGATACCCCCGTAGCTCGTGGGTACGAGCCGCTAGGTCGACAAGGGTATTTGAGAGGGCGTTGATGCGTTCGATTTCCATGATGTTTATTCTTATATGAGGGTCAAAGTAGTCTGAATGTTCTATTTTCGCATGTTGACTCTGCTGTAAGCCAGCGCGAGGCTAGCGCTCTAAAATAATTTCATGACTACTCCAGCCCTCCACCCACTCGCTAGTTACAAACCCAAAAACAAAGTTCGCTTTATTACGGCGGCCAGCTTGTTTGACGGTCACGATGCATCCATCAACATCATGCGGCGTATTTTGCAAGGCATGGGCGCAGAGGTGATTCATCTTGGGCACAACCGCTCGGTGGACGATGTGGTGACGGCTGCGCTGCAAGAGGACGTGCAAGGCATTGCGATTAGCTCGTACCAAGGCGGGCACGTGGAGTACTTCAAATACATGGTGGAGCTACTCAAAGCGCGCGGCGGCGGCCACATCAAAATCACAGGGGGCGGTGGCGGCGTCATCGTTCCCGATGAAATTGCAGATTTAGCCAGCGTCGGCGTGCGGATTTTTAGCCCCGAGGACGGGCAACGTCTCGGCTTGCCGGGCATGATTGGCGAGACGAT
>CANBRV010000218.1 GCA_947372005.1 Comamonadaceae bacterium
GTCAAGCGCCGCATCATGATCGGTAACTATGTGCTCTCGCATGGCTACTACGATGCCTACTACCTGCAAGCGCAGCGCATTCGCCGCATGATTGCGGACGACTTTCAAGAAGCATTTAAAAATTGCGATGTGATCGCAGGACCCGTGGCGCCTAGCGTGGCATGGAAATTAGGCGACAAAGATCGCAAACCGTTAGACGATTATTTGGCGGATATTTACACGTTGCCTGCTTCGCTGGCTGGTTTGCCTGGCATGAGCATCCCCGTCGGTTTTGGCGAAGGCAATATGCCCGTGGGCATGCAACTCATTGGTAATTATTTGCAGGAAGGCCGGCTCTTGAATGCGGCGCATCAGTATCAATTGGCCACCGATTGGCATACGAAGCTATCACCCCTGATGACAGGAGGTGCAGCATGAGCACCACACAAAAATCGCTCCCTAAATCTTTACTTGTGCAAGGCTACGAAGTCGTCATCGGTTTCGAGACTCACGCGCAGCTCTCTACCCAGTCCAAAATCTTTAGCCGCGCACCCACAGCGTTTGGTGCGGAGCCCAACACGCAGGCTTGCCCTGTCGATTTGGCGCTGCCGGGCAGCTTGCCTGTCATGAATGTCGGCGCAGTCGAACGCGCCATTCGGCTTGGCCTAGCGCTCGGTTCGCACATCGCGGAGCGTAGCGTCTTCGCACGCAAAAACTATTTCTATCCCGACTTGCCCAAGGGCTATCAAATCAGCCAGTTTGAGATTCCTGTCGTCCAAGGTGGCGAGGTGTCGTTCTTTTTGGGCGATGAGAAAAAGACGGTCAGGCTTGTGCGTGCGCATTTGGAAGAAGACGCGGGCAAATCGCTGCACGAAGACTTCGTGGGCATGAGTGGCATTGACTTGAATCGCGCGGGTACGCCGCTCTTAGAGATTGTGACCGAGCCCGATATGCGCTCGTCCGCCGTGGCCGTGGCCTACGCCAAAGAGCTGCACAAAATCGTCACGTGGATTGGCATTTGCGATGGCAACATGCAAGAAGGCTCTTTCCGCTGCGATGCCAATGTGAGCGTCCGCAAGCCCGGCGAGCCTTTAGGCACAAGGCGCGAGATCAAAAACCTGAACAGCTTCAAGTTCATGCAACAAGCGATGGATTACGAAATCCGTTGGCAGATTGAGCAACTTGAAGACGGCAAAGCGATTGAGCAAGCCACGATTTTGTTCAACCCCGATACAGGCGAAACCCGCGCGATGCGCACCAAAGAGGATGCCGCCGATTACCGCTACTTCCCAGATCCAGATTTGCCACCGCTCGTGATTGGGCGTGACTGGGTGGAGCAAGTGCGAAGTGAAATGCCTGAATTGCCACGCGTGATGGCGGCAAGGTTTGAGACGCAATACAGCTTGTCAGAATATGACGCAGCGGCCTTGACCAGCAGCGTGGCAATGGGCGCTTATTTTGAAGTGGCAACCAAGGCTAGTGGACAACCAAAGCTAGTGAGCAATTGGCTTGCAGGAGAGGTTGCGCGTCGTTTAAATGAAGAGGACATAGGTATTGATCGTTGTCCTGTTCCTCCAGAAGCTTTGGGGCAGATGATTGAATTAATTCATGCCGGTGAAATTAATAACAAGACAGCAAAAGAGCAGTTGTTTCCGCATTTGTGGGGGATTGGGAAACAAGTCATCGCAGGTAACGGCTCATTAACTTTTCATACTGCAAGCGGTGCGATTAAGACGATAGCAGTTAGCTTGAACATCATTCAAACTAACGACAGCAGCGCTTTAGAAAAAATCGTCACTGACGTCATCGCCGCCAACCCCAAAAACGTGGACGAATTCAAAGCGGGCAATGCCAAAGCCTTGAACGCGCTGGTGGGGCAAATCATGAAAGCCAGTGGCGGCAAGGCTAATCCTGCACAGGTGAATGAACTGCTCAAGGCGAAGTTAAACTGACACACTCTCCTTACAAAATGTTTTCTCTCTCAACAACTAGGAGTTATTCATGAAACGCACGCTTACATCCGCCGCCATCGCCCTATCCATCAGCTTTGGCGCGGCGCTACCTGCTTTTGCGCAGACGCAAATTCAGTGGTGGCATTCGATGACGGGTGCGGCGGGCGACTGGGTGGGCGGCCTCGCTAACGAGTTCAATGCCTCCCAAAAAGAGTACAAAATCAACCCTGTGTTCAAGGGCACGTATGACGAGAGCTACGCTGCGACCATTGCGGCGTACCGTGCGGGTAACGCTCCGCACATCGTGCAAATTTTTGAAGTCGGTACGGCATCCATGATGGCCAGCAAAGCGATTAAGCCCGTGTCCGATGTGTTTAAAGACGGCGGTATTACGTTTGATGCCAAGCAGTACGTACCAGCCGTTGCGGGTTACTACACCGCGCCCAACGGAAAAATGCTGTCGTTCCCATTCAATAGTTCCACAACCGTGTTTTGGTACAACAAAGACGTGTTCAAGAAGCATGGCTTAGACCCAAATAAACCACCCGCAACATGGCCCGAAGTTGCTGCTGCTGCTGCAAAACTCAAAGCCAGCGGCGAGAAGTGCGGCTTTACGCCCGCATGGCAAAGCTGGACACAGCTAGAGAGTTTTAGCACGTGGCACAACACGATTTTTGCCACCAAAAACAATGGCTTTGATGGTTGGGACGCTCGCCTTGCGTTCAATAGTCCGCTGCATGTGCGCCACATCGAGAACCTCGCCAATATGCAAAAGCAAGGCTTGATGAGCTATGCAGGCCGCCGTACCGAAGCGGAAGCCAAGTTTTGGACGGGCGAATGCGCGATGTTGACTTCGTCATCCGCAGCATACGCAGGCATTAAACGCAACGCCAAATTTGACTTTGGTATTTCGCCACTGCCGTACTACCCCGACGTTGCAGGCGCACCGCAAAACACCATCATTGGCGGCGGCAGTTTGTGGGCAATGGCAGGCAAGACAGCCAATGAATACAAGGGTGTGGCGCTGTTTTACAAGTATCTTTCGGATGCCAATGTACAAGCGAAAAGCTCGCAATTCACAGGTTACTTGCCGCTCACTAATAAAGCCTATGAAGTATCCAAGGCGAGTGGTTTTTATGAAAAAAATCCAGGCACCGATGTCGCTGTGAAACAGATGATTGTGAAAACAACGACTAAATCGCGCGGCATTCGCCTTGGTAACTTTGTGCAAGTGCGCAATGTGATTGACGAAGAGCTAGAAGCCATTTGGGCCGGCAAAAAAACAGCAAAAGAGGGGTTGGACGCGGCAGTCAAGCGCGGCAATGAGTTGCTGGAAAAGTTTGAGAAAACACAAAAAGCACAAAAAACACAAAAATGAACTTCCTGAGTTTTAATCAAGCAGGCCTTATGAAGGCCATATGTGGTGTGGCTTGCGGGCTTGCTTTGGGGGTTTCCTCGCCTGCTGTTTTGGCCGAAAAAGCTGACAAAGATAAGCCAATTAATTTAGAGGCCGATACGGCGCAATATGACGATGTCAAGCAAGTCATGGTCGCTGAGGGGCGAGTGCTGGTCACCAAAGGTACTTTGGTGTTGCGAGCCACAAAGGTTGAGCAGCGCGAGGACCCAGAGGGTAATCAATTTATGGTGGCGACAGCTAAGCCCGCCGAGCGTGTGTTTTTTAGGCAAAAGCGCGAAGCTTTAGATGAGTTTATGGAAGGCGAGGCGGAGCGTATTGACTATGACGGCAAGGCAGATGTGATGCGTCTTTCGGGCAAGGCTGTGCTTCGCCGTTTGCGCGGCGCCATCTTGGCAGATGAATCAACGGGCAATTTGATTGTGTTTAACAACACGACTGAGACAATGAATATCAATGGCAGTCCAGCTAGCGCTAGTGCGCCTCCGCAGCGCGTGCGCATGATGCTGTCGCCCAAGGCGGACAAGTCGTTGCCTCCTACGGGCGGCGTCACCACCCCTGTTTTACGTGGCACATCGCAAATCGAAGTGCGCCAACCATGAGTGCGCCAACGCCGCTACGCTTAGTTGCGACGGGTTTGCAAAAAACCTATGGTCGCAGGCAAGTGGTGAAAGATGTCTCGCTTTCAGTTGC
>CANBRV010000219.1 GCA_947372005.1 Comamonadaceae bacterium
GCAGCACGTGATCCTGAAGCTGTGATCCGAGAGCTACAAGCCGCGATTGCACTTGGAAAAACCTTACCAATTTGGCCTGTGCCGCTACTTGCAAAGCCAACGCTCGCTTAATCGTCACAAACATTGACGCTACGCGTCAATCATCAAAATCCGGCGTTTCAACACCCAGCACTTTGTGCAATTTCGGGCTCGTCGTTGTGTATTGCAAGTGGATTTTTTTGTCTGGAAAAATAAATGGCGCAGCACCAAAAGCCGCCAGCGCACACTCGTGAAAGCCAGACAAAATGAGCTTCTTCTTACCTGGATAGGTGTTGATATCGCCCACGGCAAAGATACCTGGCACGTTGGTTGAAAACTTCTCCGTGTCCACCTTCAATTGCTTGCGCTCGATCTCCAAGCCCCAGTTCGCGATAGGCCCCAGCTTTGGCGAGAGGCCAAAAAACACCAGCATCTCGTCCATCGGTACGACGCGCGTCACACCATCGCCGCCTGTGACTTTCGCGCCGACAAGCTTGCCATCTTTTTCTTCAATGCCTGTGACTTGCCCGACGATGAACTGCATCTCGTAGGCATCGCATAGTTCTTTCATCTTGGCAACGCTTGCGGGTGCGGCTTTAAAGCCGTCGCGGCGGTGTACCAAGATAACGCTCTCGGCTTTATTCGCACCACCATCTTTATTGCCTTCGCAGAAGTTGAGTGCCCAGTCGAGTGCAGAGTCGCCACCACCCACGATGATGAGATTCTTGCCCTTGAAATCGGCAGGATTTTTGACTCTGTAGTGCATCTGCGTGCCTTCATAGGCTTCAATACCATCCACGCGCAACAAGCGCGGCTGGAACGCACCCACGCCAGCAGCAATAAAAATCGTCTTCGTTAAAAACTGCGTGCCTTTAGAGGTTTCGATGAAGAAACGCGTACTTCCATCAGCTTGCTCTTTTTTCTCAACAATCGTGACTTCTTGCCCTAGGTGAAACGTCGCGCCAAAGGGCTCGATTTGTTTGAGGAGCGAATCCGTGAGTTCTTGCCCTGTGCACACAGGCACGGCTGGGATGTCATAAATCGGCTTATCGGGATAGAGTTCGACGCATTGACCGCCAACATGCTCTAACGAGTCAATGACGTGCGCCTTAATCTCTAAAAGACCCAGCTCAAATACTTGGAACAAGCCCACAGGGCCTGCACCTACGATAACGGCATCCGTTTCAATCACAGTTACTTCACTCATATTACTCATTCTTTTAGCGCACTAACTCACTCAACTTATTTGTTTTATCTTTCCACGCATCCGCATCAGGCAACGCAGGTTTGCGTTTGGTGATCGACTTCCAGCCTGCAGCCCTTGCCAACTCAACGTTTAACTTAATAAAGTGCAGCTGATCAGGCGGCAAATCTTCTTCCGCATAAATAGCGTTCACGGGACACTCGGGAATGCACACGGCACAGTCGATGCACTCATCGGGGTCGATGACCAGCATATTGGGCCCCTCGCGGAAGCAATCAACGGGGCAAACGTCCACGCAGTCGGTGTATTTGCATTGGATACAGGATTCAGAAACGACGTGTGTCATGGTTTTCTTCTAGTTTGAAATTTGATGTAACTTTTGATTTTAACTGCGCAGCTTTTGGTCAGAATCACTGAATCAAAACAGCGCCCGAAGTCTTATTCGTCGCGGGATCAACCAAAATCATCGCGCCCAAGATACGTGATTGTGCATAAGGCAAGGCGGGAATATCAGCCGCCAATTGCAACGTGACACGACCAATGGCGTTGGGTTTCAGCTCAGTCGATGCCGTCTCGCTCAAGTCACGAATATCTAAAACGTGATCAATGGATTTGACTTTGGCTTTAACCCAACGATGCCCATGCAAGGCTTGATAGACACGGCCAGGGGTCAAATCTTCGTCATCCATCCACGCAACCGTTGCGCTGATTTCGCGCTGCTCATTAGCTACACCTTGTCCGAGAATCCAATCGCCACGCGAGAGATCAGCTTCTTGGTCGAGGATAATGCCGACACTTTGACCAGCCACTTGGGAGTCCAACGGTGCACGCGTTGTGCTAAGTACTTGGGACACTTTTGCCGACTTGCCGCTAGGGAACAGCTTGACCACAGCGCCAATGCTGGCTTGGCCTGCCGCGATCCGTCCCCAAAACACACGGCGGCCTTGGCTGGTGTCGGATGAGCTTGAAAACTTCTCCACCCACTGCACAGGCATGGCGAAAGCAGCGCTCGTATCTTCAGATTGGTTTGGCAAGGTTTCTAGAAGCTCCAAAAGAGAGGCTCCGTTGTAACTGCACCAGCCTTTTTGCGCTTCAACGACATTCGTACCAATCAAAGCCGACATCGGAATGGTTGCTGTTGCGGTTATTTTGGCTTCTGCACAAAATGCCTGCAAAGCCTTGCTGATATTGGTATAGGCAAGTGTCGGATCTTCGACTGCATCAAGCTTGTTAATGGCAAACACAATGCTGGGCACACGTAAAAGCTGCACGAGTAAGCTATGACGGCGCGTTTGCGGCAACAACGTCAGCAGCGGATTTTTCCAATCCAATTTGGTTGCATCGACCAGCACCACGGCCGCATCGGCGCTGGACGCTGCCGTCACCATATTGCGGGTGTACTGCTCGTGACCAGGTGCATCGCCAATGATGAATTTACGCGTCGGCGTAGCAAAGTAGCGGTACGCCACGTCAATCGTGATGCCCTGCTCACGCTCGGCAGCAAGGCCGTCGGTGAGCAGCGCCAAATCCGTCGCACCGCTTTTGCTGACACCTGCCAATTGGTCTTGCAGCACCGATTTACTATCGACCAGCAAACGCCCAATCAGCGTGCTTTTGCCATCATCGACCGAGCCGCAAGTTATGAACTTTAAGGCAGAGAGTTGTGCGGTCTTTACGGTTGTGGTTGTCATCAGAAATATCCCTCTTTTTTACGTTTTTCCATCGAGGCATCTGAAGTTTGATCGTCCATGCGCGTGGCGCCGCGCTCGCTAATATCTGCGGCAATCGTCTCAATCACAATGTCCGCTGCGTTGGCTGCCAAGCTCTCTACAGGCGCCGTGCAGGTGATGTCGCCGACAGTTCTAAAGCGAACGTTTTTTGTGACCACTTCTTCGCCCGCCCGTGCTGGCGTGAGCGGCGTCACGGGCACAAGCAGTGCGCTACCGAGGTCATTAGCACCGCCACCACTGCGCCGCACAACTACCTCACGTTTGTGCGTGTAGTAAATGCTTGGCAGCGCGATGTTTTCACGGTCAATGTATTGCCAGATGTCGAGCTCGGTCCAATTGGAGATGGGGAACACACGGAAATGCTCATCAGGAGCGTGACGCGTATTAAACAAATTCCACAGTTCAGGACGCTGATTTTTTGGTTGCCACTGGCCAAAGCTGTCGCGGTGGCTAAAGATGCGCTCCTTGGCACGCGCCTTCTCCTCGTCGCGCCGTGCGCCACCAATCAAGGCATCAAAGCGGAACTCTTCAATGGCTTCTAAGAGCGTCACCGATTGATGCGCGTTGCGTGGCTCATCAGGCGTACGAAGACGTACCGTACCACGCGCCATCGAGTCTTCCACACTGCGCACGATGAGTTTTACACCCAACTCTTCAGCACGTGAATCACGGAAGTCTGTCACCTCTTTGTAGTTGTGCCCCGTGTCAATCATGAGCAGTGGATACGGTAAACCGCCGCCGCTAGATCTGGAACCAAAGGCTTTTTCTGCGCATTTGAGCAGCACGAGCGAGTCTTTGCCACCCGAAAACAACAGCGTAGGGCGCTCGAACACCGCGGCCACTTCGCGCAAGATGAAGATGGTTTCTTCTTCCAATGCGTCTAGGTGTGAATTATTTAAATTAACTTGGCTCATATTATTCTTATGCCTTCACGTGCAAACCGCACTCTTTGGCGCTCTCGCCCTCTTTACTTTCCCACCACCAGCGCCCTGCCCTAAAGTCTTCGCCAAGGCTCACGGCGCGGGTGCAAGGCTCGCAGCCAATGCTGGGATAAAACTTGTCATGCAGTGCG
>CANBRV010000220.1 GCA_947372005.1 Comamonadaceae bacterium
TCACAAGCAAGTGATGCCACAGTTTGAGGCGGGCAGCACCTATGACTTCAGCTATCGAAATCTATCGCTTGGTTTGACGATTTTTGCATTGGGTTTGTTTAAAAAAGTGATGCTGGCAGATGACTTGGCTCAGCACGTCGATCCTGTGTTTGCAGCGGCCAAGCTAGGCTATGAACCCAAGCTGGTCGTGGCTTGGACAGCCGTTTTAGCTTATACGTTTCAGCTTTATTTCGATTTTTCAGGCTATTCTGATATGGCTATTGGCATCTCGCGCATGTTTGGTGTGAAGCTACCAATCAACTTTGATGCTCCCTATAAATCAAAAAGTATTAGCGAGTTTTGGCAGCGCTGGCACATGACACTATCAACGTTTTTGCGCGACTATTTGTACATTCCCTTGGGCGGCAATCGAGCAGGACTGTGGATGCGTTATCGTAATTTGATGCTGACGATGCTGCTCGGTGGGCTATGGCACGGAGCAAACTGGACGTTTGTTGTCTGGGGTGGCTTGCACGGCCTTTACTTGGTGATTCACCACGCGTTCAGGCATGCGCTGCGCAGCCTAAAAACTCCCCATTGGGTTTGTAAGCCATTGAGTGTGGTGTCGGTACTGCTTACATTTTTAGCAGTCGCCATCGGTTGGATATTTTTTAGAGCAGAAACCATGGGTTCTGCCATGTCTATCTTGCGCGGATGCTTGGGATTACATGGGTTTGCTTCCACGGATGTTTTTGAAACAGTTTTAGCTGCGTTTAACCCAAATGCTGTGGCTCGTTTGCTCGCGATTTGCGCTTTGGTCGTTTGGTTTGCACCAACGGCGCTTCAATTAGCCGAGCGATTTTTAGTACCCACGCGTGGCTGGGTGATGCTGGTGAAGGCCGCCTGTGTATCAGCAATTTTCTTGGTGTCTCTGAGTCACATTGGGCGCATCAGTACGTTTATTTATTATCAGTTCTAGCGTGATGAATGACTCAAAAATAGGCACTTATGCAAAACCGCGATGTATGGTTTGTCAGTCTTATGGGCGCGTGCTTTACGATAATTTATCAGACACTTACTTTGGCGCGCCTGGGCTTTGGCGACTCAAAAAATGCAGTCATAGCTCGTGCGGCCTTGTGTGGTTAGATCCTGCGCCCAATGCGAATGAACTGTGGAAGGCCTACAAGACGTACCATACCCATGCGCAAAAGACGAATCGCTTAACTTGGCAAGCCAAGTTGATGCGTAAACTTTGTAACCTGGTATTTGTCCCTTTGAGTTGGATCACTGGTATGGCCGTGCAGCGCCGCCGCTTGCGCTATATGTACCTCGACAAGGTTGCGCCAGGACGATTGTTAGAAATCGGTTTTGGCGGCGGACGATTTTTAAATCGGATGCAAAAATCAGGTTGGTCTGTGGAAGGTATTGACTTTGATGCAGCGGCGACCGAGCGCGCGAAAAATCATTTTGGATTGAATGTGCATACGGCTGAATTGACAAGCATGCACTACCCCAATGGTCACTTTGATGCGATCGTGATGAGTCATACCATTGAGCATTTATCTGAACCTGACGCGACATTAGTTGAATGCTTTCGAATTCTTAAGCCGGGTGGGCGGATCTCAATTTCGACTCCAAATGTAGCCAGTGCTGCCCATGCAATGTATGGATCGTTTTGGCGCGGCTTAGAGCCGCCTAGGCATTTGCAAATATTTTCACCGCAAGGACTTGAATTAATTTTGCAAAAAACGGGTTTTTCAATCGATTGCACACGCACGTTGTCTTCGGACTCAGCGGGGATTTACTACGTAAGCGCCTTGGCAAAGCAGGGCAGCTCATCTGTGGTTCAAAGCTTTACTCGGCAGTTTGAGGAGTACCGCGCTTGCCAGCAAGGGCAAGCAGTTGGTCAAGACCTTTTAGTCATTGCATGCAAACCAGCTTAGGTGTATTTACAGAGGCCATCAATGCCATCTGAACTCTTGATTTAAACGCTCGCCTTGTAGCGTCATGCCAAATTGTTTTAATTCGCTCTCGCGCCATTGCTCACTTTGACGCGACATCTTGTATTTGTTTATTTTCCTGTCGAGCCAACTTTGTTGTAGCAAATGGTTGTGATTAACAGAGGTTAGATCATCTTTCTCGGATTTACCTAATTTTTTCTTCATTTCTTTTTGCGTGACCGAGCCAAAATGATGCAGCCAGACATTGCCCGTAATGGCGGAGGCTATATGCGCTTTTTGCGCCTCATGGTAGAACAAAAAATCTTCAAAACCAAGTAGTTTGGGGGTTGGTCTGAAATAGCCAATGTCTTGAAACACAGAGCGGTGAATACACATGCAAATGGCATGATAGGTTTGCTTGCGCAGTACGCCATGCATCTTGAGGGCAGAATTAGGCGCAAAGGATTCGAAGTCGTAATCTAAGTCGCCGTCAACACGCGCAGGTGAAATAATTTTTAGGTTGTTATCAATTGCGGTTTGAATCAGGCGCTCAATCCATTCAGGCGAGACGATGAGGTCGTTGTTCATAACGACCGTCCATTCGGCTTGTAGGTGTAGGGCGCCTTGATTCCAAGCGACCCCGCATCCTTGATTGCCTTTGTTGTAGATGCGTCCACCTAGTGGCAGGTCGAGCAAATAGTCCCGTGTTTCGTCAGTAGATCCGTTGTCAACGACAACGACTCTCTCGAGTGGCGTGCCCACCCTGATCAAGCTGTCTATACATGCCTTGGTGTAGTGCACGGAGTTGTAGCAGGCAAAGGTGATGGCGTAATCAGGCTTCATTTGAGGACTATAGGTTGTGCATTCAGGCGCAGGATAGATCCTAGAAGTATGGCTATTAAAAATGCGTAAAAAGATGCGCAATACTTTAAGTTAAATACTTCTGTCGTCATTCCATTGACCAGGGTTGATAGGACGTAGCCAATACCAATAATTGCGAATCCGCGTTGTTCAACCTGTTTACTTTTAACGTAGCGGCCAAAAATAGCCAGTGGAATCAAAAAGACACCCAAGACTGCAATGAGTCCCCAAATACCAGATCGAACCATATTGGCTGCAATTTCGTTATGGAAACCTGCCGTGGAGGCAAATAGACGCGCATTTTGCGTGGTGTAGCTTGTTATTTCTGGCGCATGAAGGAGGTGGACGAAACCACTATCACCCCAACCCGACAATGGACTTTGAAGGAAATAAAACCAAGCCATACGTAAAAGGGAAATTCTGACTCCCGTTGATGAGGAATCTGGATTTTCTTGTTGCCATTGATAATCCGCTAGTTCGATCATCACTGCATGAACTCGATCATGAATGAGGGGGGAAAGTTCATACAACATCAGTAGGCATACAAGGATAGAAATAAAAACAAAAATAATTTTTTTCACCCCCCAGCTTGAATAAAACCGCATGCAAAAGATTAAAAAAACAATCACTGGAAACCCAAACCATCCAGTTCGACTTCCACTCCTTAGCGACAAATAAACTCCTGCGAAGACTGCGATAAGTTTGTACAGACGTAGAAAAATTGAATCTCTTTTAAACAAATCAATAGATGCCAAGCTCATCGTGGCTAGCGCTAGGCACATACTCCCGAAGGTTAAGGGGTCTACGAAGTAAGTCGCCAAGCGTGAAGGCCCCCAATCGTTGTAGGGGTGAGCTAGGCTGACAACGAGAGTGACATAAAGACATGTTGGAATACTGTATTCGAACAGCGCCTTGCTAACTGAAATGGGGTATATCGTTTTATAGAGGGTAAGAAAAATGACCGTGGACAATAGCATACGGAAAGGCCCATCGTAGTCACGCAGGATTAATTCCGTACGGAAAAACTGTCCAAGTCCGATAGCAATAAAAGGCATGCTAAGCGCCGCAATAATCCACAATACGGAATTGGTTTTGCTCGTGGGATTTTTTTGAGGTACGTCACTTTTATTCTGATAAATCAAATAGAAAGAAATAACTGCTGTTGCCAAAAGAATTGTATTAACCCACCCACGAAGTGTTAGAAAAAATATTGGAAATGAGATGAT
>CANBRV010000221.1 GCA_947372005.1 Comamonadaceae bacterium
ATGAAAACAGGCGGCAACATTTACTTCTTAGCCAAACTAGGCGCCACGCATGGCCTGAGCTTTCAGCAAATGGCAGGCTCGATGACGGGCATGACTGAACTGGAATACCGCGACATGATGATTGCGGGTGGCCGCTCGGTCGAAGGCAATCGGGTGATTGGCGAAGATGGCGACGCGCAGGCGAATCACCAGCCCCAAGGTGCGGGTGGTAGGAAGTGATGAGATTAAATAACCAAGGGGCATCCACCATGAAGCTTGCATTTTTTGCCTGCGTCGTTGCCAGCAGCTACGCTACGTCTGCGCTTGCTCAGCCTGTCATTGGTTCGCGTGTGAAGCCCGTCTTAACCGTCGATGGCAAGCAATTTAAAGATGCCAACGGCAATGGCAAATTAGATGCCTATGAGGATTGGCGGCTGCCAACAGCCCAGCGTGTGGCCGATTTACTGGCACAAATGACATTAGACGAAAAAGCGGGAATGATGCTTATCGACACCTTGAATGCCGATGTCAGTGGTGTCGTGCCCGCGAATGCCAACAATTTGGTTGGCAACCAAAACATGAGCCGCTTTATCTTTCGTAATAACGTCACGGCAACGCCCAACGGCGTCGCTGGCTCAAGGCTTGTTGGCGCACAAATCACACCCGAACAAGCGGCCACATTTACCAACAACGTGCAAGCTATGTTAGAGGCCAAGCGTTTAGGGATTCCCGCCATATTTAAATCTAACGCGCGTAACCATTACGAGCGGCAAGCTAGAGGCGGGATTAACGAAGCAGCCGGTTCGCTCTCTGAGTGGCCTAAAGAGGCAGGGCTTGCGGCAACGCGCGATATGGGGGTTATCCGTAGCTTTACGGCAGCTATGGGGGCTGAATGGAATGCGATTGGTCTGCGCGGCGCTTATGCCTACATGGCAGATCTTGCAACAGAGCCACGCTGGTACCGCGTACATGAAACTTTTACCGAAGACGCTGACCTTGGCGCACAAATCATGACTGAGCTGGTGACGGGATTACAAGGGAAGGCACTCAGTCCAGCCACTCGCGTAGCGCTCACCATGAAGCATTTCCCAGGTGGCGGGCCGCAAGAGTGGGGACTCGATCCACACTACACACATGGCAAAACGCAAATCTATCCAGCGGGCAATTTTGGTTACCACTTAAAACCATTTAAAGCTGCTATTGATGCGGGCGTGTCGGCCATCATGCCCTACTACGGTATCCCAATTGGCGTGACTTACGAAGGCGTCACTTACGACCAAATCGGTATGGCGTTTTCCAAGCAAATCGTGACCGACTTACTGCGCACGAAGTTTGGGTTTAAAGGCTACGTCAATTCGGACACTGGCATTATTAATGACCGCGCTTGGGGCTTTGAAAATAAAACAGTTCCTGAGCGTGTGGCGCTCGCCATCAATGCCGGCACCGATGTTTTATCTGGCTTTAACAACAAGCAAACGATTACAGATTTGGTGAAAGCGGGGCTAGTGAGCGAAGCGCGCGTCAACGAAGCGGTTGCGCGTTTATTGACGGAGCAATTCACCCTAGGGTTGTTTGAAAATCCTTACGTCGATGCAACGCTTGCAAACGGTATTGTTGGTAAAGATAGTTTTAGGCTAGCGGCCTTGCAAGCGCAGCGTCAATCGATCGTGCTTCTCCAAAATCAAGGCATACAAAACCAAAAAAAGGTATTGCCCCTCAAAGCGCCCAGCGCAGCTAAACCTGTTCAGATCTACACCATGGGACTCAACGCCGACGTGGTGCGGGGTCCACAATATGGTGGCTACACCGTCGTGACAGGTGACCGAAGTGCCGCCAACAGCAATGCTCGCACGCCCGTACCTGAAAAAACCGATTACGCCATCATCCGCGTGGAAGTCTCCAACCCACGTGCAGCCACTAGCACCTACAAAAGCAAAGACCCGCAAACGGGTGGTCTCTTGAACCCCGCAACAGGTAAGGCTTGGGGTGCCGATGACCCGAACAGTATTGACGATGGTTTAATTTTTGGTGGCTCACTTCCCTCTGAAGCCAACGCACTTTCATTCACTGAAATGGCCAAGACAAAATCATGGGAAATCACGCCGTCGCTGGCGGACATACAAGCTGTGATGCGTGAAATCAAAGACCCGCGCAGGGTCATTTTGATCATCTACTTTAGGCAGCCCTATGTACTGGATGATGCCAGCGGATTCAAAAAGGCAGGCGCTATTTTGGCAGGCTTTGGCGTGAGTGATACCGCACTCTTGGACGTACTCACTGGCAAATATATGCCGCAAGGCAAGCTACCCTTTGCATTAGCCAACAACTTAGAAGCCGTGATTAAAAATGACCCCGATGCTCCTGGCTACCCTGCCAAAGACACGTTATTTCCATTCGGATTTGGACTCAATTATTAAAAATTAAAAGATTTAGAAAGACTAAAGAATATGGCAAAAATTACCGCATCCGTTTTTACCTCGCACGTCCCCGCCATTGGCGCGGCGATGGACTTACATAAAGACCACGAGCCTTATTGGCAGCCGCTGTTTGCGGGCTATGAAAAATCTAAAGAGTGGATGAAGGCTAACAAACCTGACGTCATTATTTTGGTTTTTAACGATCACGCCACCGCGTTTGATTTGTCGATGATTCCAACCTTCGCCATCGGCTGCGCGGACTCGTACACGCCTGCTGATGAAGGCTGGGGACCACGTCCCGTGCCACGTGTACAGGGGCACGCAGCGCTATCGGCGCACATTGCGCAGTCGGTGATTCAGCAAGACTTTGACCTCACCGTCGTCAATCACATGGATGTCGATCATGGCCTGACTGTGCCGCTCTCACTCATGTGCGGCGAGCAAGATCCTGTGAACGGTGCGTGGCCTTGTCCCGTGATTCCGTTTGCCGTGAACGTGGTGCAATATCCCGCGCCATCGGGTCAGCGCTGTTTAAATCTGGGCAAAGCGATTCGCCGCGCCGTGGAGAGTTACGAAGACGCATCTGGCAAAGAACTGAACGTGCAAATTTGGGGCACAGGCGGCATGAGCCATCAACTGCAAGGGCCGCGTGCAGGTCTCATCAATTTGGACTTTGATAAACAGTTCATTGAGCGCATGGTTACTGACCCAGAAGGGCTCGCCAAGATGCCGCATGTGGACTACATCCGCGAAGCAGGGTCTGAAGGTATCGAGCTAGTGATGTGGCTCATCGCACGTGGTGCAATGTCAGATTTGCGTGATTCAGCACAGGGCGAAGCCACAGCGGGAAAGGCTCCCAAGGAGATTCATCGTTTTCACCATGTGCCCGCAAGCAACACATCGGTGGGACATTTAATTTTAGAAAATTCATAAATTAGCAATCAGGAAATCATCATGAGTAAAACCATCAAAGTCGCCTTGGCAGGCGCTGGCGCATTTGGCATCAAACATTTGGACGGCATTAAAAATATCGACGGTGTGGAAGTCGTTTCGCTGATTAGCCGTGATCTAGAAAAAACCAAAGAAGTCGCGGACAAATACGGCATCAAACACATCACCACCGATTTGAACGAGTCCCTCGCGCTTAAAGAAGTGGACGCCGTGATTTTGTGCACGCCCACGCAAATGCACGCTGACCAAACCACCGCTTGCTTGGAAGCAGGCAAGCATGTGCAAGTGGAAATTCCACTGTGCGATATTTATGCCGAAGGACAGGCTGTAGCAGCGCTCGCCAAAAGCACTGGATTGGTCGCTATGTGCGGTCACACACGCCGTTTCAACCCTAGCCATCAATGGGTACACAACAAAATCAAAGCTGGCGAGTTCAACATCCAGCAAATGGATGTGCAAACGTATTTTTTTCGCCGCACCAACATGAATGCGCTCGGGCAAGCGCGTAGCTGGACGGACCACCTCTTATGGCATCACGCGGCGCACACGGTGGATTTGTTTGCATATCAATGCGGCAGCCCTATCACACGCGCCAACGCCGTGCAAGGACCGATTCATCCAACACTTGGCATTGCGATGGACATGAGTATTCA
>CANBRV010000222.1 GCA_947372005.1 Comamonadaceae bacterium
ATTACAAAGATGTGCGAGCCATCGTCTAGTTCGAGCATGTAGCGAGCATCTAAATCGGCGCAAGTCTCAGACACCACAATTTGAAAATCAGCGCCTGCATGGACGACTTTGCCGTTCGGCAGTTCGGCCACATGGCTTGTGACCACGCCACCCGTAATCGGGATGATGCGGCGGCGTCCGCGCGAGTTAAGTCCGATGACCGTGCCTGCTTCAATGGGCGGTGTCACGCTCACATCAAACGTAAAAATATGGCGCAGGGCTGGCGGAGTGACGGTCGATGCAGTGTGGCTCATGAAGACTTTTTCCAATAAGAAGCAAGGCCGTAATGATGCCGCAAAAAATCCACCCATAGCTGCAGGCGCAGTGGCATATGTTTGCGCTGTGCATAGACCATGTAAATGCCATTGGGCGGAGCGGCGTAATCGTCGAGTAATGTGACGAGTTTCCCAGTTGCGATGTCGCTTTGCACTTCCCAAATACTGCGCCACGCAATGCCGTAGTCATTCAAGCACCACGCGTGCAGCACTTGCCCGTCCGAGCAGTCCAGTGGTCCGCTAGGCCGCATGTACTCGACTTGCGCATCTTTTTTCAAATCTGATTTAAACGCCCAGCCGCGCGTTTGGGACGCGTCACTTGAGAGCGTCAAACACGCATGGTTGTGCAACTCCTGCGGTGTTTGCGGTGTGCCGTGGCGCGACAGGTAGCGCGGTGTTGCCACGCACAAGCGGCGGTTGTCGGCAAGGCGCACCGAGACTAGCGACGAATCAGGCAGATCGCCTACGCGCACACCGCAGTCAAAACCTTCGCCCACCATGTCCACAACGCGATCCGATAAATTGAGTGAGACTGTAACATCGGGATGCGCGAGGTGAAACTCGGCCACTAGCGGCGCGACGTGTTTGCGTCCAAAGCCAGCAGGGGCGGTCACGCGCAAGTGTCCGCTCGCCTTGATGCCGCCTGCACTGACGCTGGCCTCGGCAGCGGATAAATCGGTTAGCAAGCGCTGGCAATCTTCTAAGTACGCCGAGCCTTCGTTGGTCAAGCTTACGCGTCTGGTGGTGCGCAAGAGCAGCTTGACCCCGAGACGCTCTTCCAAAGCATCCACCCTGCGCCCGACCATGATGGGCGCGGCTTGCAGGTGGGGCGCTGCAGCCGTCAAGCCGCCGCGCGTCGCAACGGCAACGAAGGCTTCGATTTGTTTGAGTTTGTCCATAGTTGTTTTAATTGTATTATTAAAAGTATGTAATGACATTCTAATTATGAAAACAATAGACATGATTGTTTGCAATAAAGTTACGCTATGAAACCAAAAGCCGTTCTTTTTGATGCCTATGGCACGTTGCTTGATGTATACAGCATTGGCAAGCTTGCGGAGGAATTATTCCCCACGCAAGGCGCTGCGCTGTCTGTGATGTGGCGCGACAAGCAAATTGAATACACGCGTCTAGTGACCACATCAAACGACGGTGCGTTTTACCAAGACTTTTGGGCGCTAACGCGCGCATCGCTGCGCTATGTTTGCAAGCGCTTGAAGTTAGATTTGAGTGTAAGCGCAGAAGAAGCGCTGATGCAGCAATATCGTTTGTTGGATGCTTTTCCAGAAAACATTCGCGTGCTGGAAGCTTTGAGGGCCAAAGGCATACCAACGGGAATACTCAGCAATGGCTCCCCCGAGATGCTGAATGCGGCTGTCGATCACGCCAAGATGGACGGGCTGCTCGATCATGTGCTGAGTGTGGATGCGCTCCGCCAATATAAAACCTCGCCTAAGGCTTATGCCATGGGGCCTGCGGCCATGCAGCTACCTGCGTCCTACATCTTGTTTGTGAGCTGCAACGCATGGGATGCCCTTGCCGCCACGTGGTTTGGCTATCAAACGTTTTGGGTGAATCGCGCAGGTTTACCGTTTGAAGAGTTAGGCACAGAACCGACATACACGGGCACGTCGCTCGACGACTTGCTCACACTTTTTTAATTAGGAAACCATCATGACTACATCACGCAATACACCACGCACGCAAGCAGGTCAATTGCAAGTTGCAAGCACGCTGCATCAATTTATCGAATCCAAAGTCCTGCCCGGCACGGGCGTCGCGCCTGCTCAATTTTGGCAAGGCTTCGACGAGATCGTCCGTGACCTTGCACCCAAAAATGCAGCCTTGCTGGCCGAGCGCGATCGCTTGCAAACCGCGCAAGACGCATGGCACAAAGCCAACCCTGGCGAGATTAAAGATATGGCGGCTTACCGCAAATTCTTGACCGAGTGCGGCTACCTTGTGCCAGTACCTGCCAGCGTGGAAGCAACTACAAAAAATGTGGATGCGGAGCTGGCGGTGCAAGCAGGCCCGCAGTTGGTGGTGCCTGTGCTCAATGCGCGCTACGCACTCAACGCAGCCAACGCACGTTGGGGCTCGCTGTACGATGCGCTGTATGGCACAGATGCACTGCCTGAAACCGACGGTGCCGACAAAGGCAAAGGCTACAACCCTGTACGCGGCGCGAAAGTGATTGCCTTTGCACGTAACTTTTTAGACCAATCCGCACCACTGGCTGGCGGGGCGCGTCACATGGATGCTGCCCGCTACACCGTCTCGGGCGGCAAACTGGTCGTGGCTTTGCTAGGTGGCAAGTCTGCAGAGCTGGCGAATCCTGCTCAGTTTGTGGGGTTCACAGGCGACGCAGCTTCGCCGACGTCGATCTTGCTTGTCAACAACGGCGTGCATATCGACATTCAAATTGATCGCACCACGACCATTGGCAAAACGGACGCCGCAGGCGTGTCGGATCTGATTTTGGAAGCGGCGCTCTCCACCATCATGGACTTGGAAGATTCCGTTGCGGTGGTTGATGCCGACGACAAGGTGCTCGCGTATGACAACTGGCTTGGCATCTTGCAAGGCACGTTATCTGAAAAGCTAGAAAAGAACGGCAAAACGATCACGCGTTCGTTAAATGCAGATCGTATCTACACGGGCGCCAATGGCGGTGAGGTCAAGCTGCACGGGCGTTCGCTGATGTTTGTGCGTAACGTCGGGCACCTCATGTGCAACCCCGCCATCTTGATGGCGGATGGCGGCGAGATTCCAGAAGGCATCTTGGATGCGGTGATAACGGTGGCGATTGCGATGCACGACTTAAAGCGCACACCCGATCAAATCCGCAATTCGCGCACAGGCTCGATCTACATCGTCAAACCCAAAATGCACGGCCCTGCGGAAGTGGCCTTTGCGGCAGAACTGTTTGGCAGAGTCGAGGCCATGTTGGGCTTGCCAGCGGATACGGTGAAATTGGGCATCATGGACGAAGAGCGCCGCACCAGCGTGAACTTGAAGGCGTGTATTGCCGCTGCTGGCGCGCGCGTTGCCTTTATCAACACAGGATTTTTAGATCGCACGGGCGACGAGATGCACACCGCCATGTACGCAGGCGCGATGCTGCGCAAGGCTGCGATGAAGGGCACGAAGTGGATTGCGGCGTATGAAAAGAGCAACGTTTTGTCAGGCCTGATGTGCGGCCTTCGCGGACGTGCTCAAATCGGCAAAGGCATGTGGGCCATGCCCGACTTGATGGCGGACATGATGGTGCAAAAGAAAGCGCATCCACTCGCTGGCGCAAACACTGCATGGGTGCCAAGCCCCACAGCCGCGACGCTGCACGCACTGCACTACCACCAAGTCAACGTGGCAAGCATTCAAGCCGAGATGGAAAAAGACGCGAAGAGCGCCGCTGCGCCTGCGATGCTCGAAGCCATGCGCGACGACATTTTGCAAATTCCAGTAGCCCCAGCTGATGTGCAAGCCACCTGGACGGCTGCCGACAAGCAGCAAGAAATCGACAACAACTGCCAAGGTATCTTGGGCTACGTCGTGCGCTGGATTGACCAAGGCGTGGGCTGTTCCAAAGTGCCTGATATCCATAACGTCGGCCTCATGGAAGACCGTGCCACGCTGCGTATCTCCAGCCA
>CANBRV010000223.1 GCA_947372005.1 Comamonadaceae bacterium
ATAGCCGCAATCGATTTGAAGCGCTCAGGAAACTCTGCCGCCGCTGCAAATACAAACGGACCACTCATGCAATAACCTGTGGCGCTCACCATTTGTGCATTCGCTTCTGGCTGGGCATCCAAAAAGCGCAGCATCGCGCCTGTGTCTTCGGTCACCATGGCGTTGGTGATGGAGTTCATGTGCTCAAACATCACCGCCATCGCGGCCTCGGTGCGCTCTTTCAGGTAGAAGTCGCGTGAGGTGCGGTAGTACAAATTCGGCAACACCACGTAGTAGCCCACCGCTGCAATGCGCCGCGCCATATCGCGTAGCTCTTCGCGGTAACCAGGGGCATCCATGAAAAACAGCACCACAGGATGTGAGCCGCCTTCTTCTGGATAAACAACGAAGCTGTTCATCGCACCGTCTTTAGTGGGAATGTCTAGGTGTTTTTCGATCATGAGATTTCCTTATGCGTAGATGCATTTATTATCGAGTACATGGATACATCCAATCGCCCCTTTCATCACCTGCCAGACAAATCACAATTCACCCTCGACTGGAGCGGTCACACCGCATGGGTGGATTATGAAATCAGAGGCAACACATGGTATTTGCTACACGCCGAAGTACCCGCAGCCCTGCGTGGGCAAGGCGTGGGGCAGGTGCTGGTTGAAAAAACTTATGCCTATTTAAACGAGCACGCTATCAATTCCGTGCCCGTTTGTTCGTATATCCAAGCGCTGGTGAAACGCAATCCCAGCCTTGTCACAGGAGCAACCGCATGAAACTACTAGGCGTGCAAACAGCCAAAGCCACGGGCATGATGATTGAGGGCAGGCGCGTCATGACGGCGATTCGCAAAATCGCTGTGCAAGGTGCGGCAACCGTTGCTTCGCTTGGGCTTGTGGGTGATGACCAAGCCAATCCCGATGTGCATGGTGGCTTATCGAAAGCGATCTATGCCTATCCCTCCGAGCACTACGAGTTCTGGCGCAAAGCCAGAACGGATAAAGGCTTGGGACTAATTGATGACTCAATTCCCTTTGGATTTATGGGCGAGAACCTCACGCTAGAAGGCTTGTTAGAGAAAGACGTATGGGTAGGCGATACGCTAGCATTTCCCAACTGCACGCTGCGCGTCACCGACCCGCGTGAGCCGTGTTTTAAGTTCAACGCCACGATGGGCTTCAACACGGCAGCAAAGGCGATGGCGCAAAGCGGTTTTTGTGGCTTCTACCTTGCCGTAGACAAAGCAGGAACGATTGCCGCTGGCGAATCGTTCCGCTTGCTGGCAGGCTCACGGCAAATGAGTATTCCGTCCAGCTTCGCTGTCAAGATGCGTCGGCAGCCGAGTTAAGTGCTAGAGAGCGCCCGCATCTCAGCGTACAAATCTGCCTTGCCTTCAAAGCCAATGCCAGCAAGGCTTGGCAGGGTGACGTAGCCGTTATCGACTTTGACACCATCAGGGAATCCGCCGTAGGGTTGGAACAGATCGGGATACGACTCGTTGCCGCCCAGTCCAAGCCCTGCCGCAATGGCGAGCGACATTTGATGTCCGCCGTGCGGAACGCAGCGCGTTGGCGACCAGCCGTATTCCTTCAACATCTCTAGCGTGCGCAGATATTCGACGAGGCCATAGCTCAGGGCGCAATCAAATTGCAGATAGTCACGGTCTTTGCGCATGCCGCCGTGGCGGATCAAATTGCGTGCATCTTGCATCGAAAAAAGATTTTCGCCAGTCGCAAGTGACCCGCTGTAAGCCTCACCCAGCTTGGCTTGCAGCTCATAGTCGAGTGGATCACCTGCTTCTTCGTACCAAAAAAGTGGGTACGCGGACAGCGCTTTACCGTAGTCGATTGCCGTCTTCAAATCGAACCTGCCATTCGCATCGACGGCGAGTTGCTGGCCTGGTGAGAGCATCTTCAGCACAGCTTCAATACGCGCGCAATCTTCAGCCAGCGGCGCACCGCCAATTTTCATTTTGACGACGGAGTAGCCACGGTCAAGATAGCTTTGCATTTCGTCCTTGAGGCCTTGAATGCCCTTGGTCGGTTGGTAGTAGCCACCCGCCGCATAGACAAACACGCGTGGGTTCGCTTTGCCATTGCCGTACTTTTGCGCCAGCATGTCGTGCAGCGGCATGTCGGCAATCTTTGCCACCGCATCCCAGATCGCCATGTCAATCGTGCCCACCGCCACCGAGCGCTCGCCGTGCCCGCCTGGTTTTTCGTTGGTCATCATGCAAGCCCAAATTTTGTGTGGATCGAGGTTGTCACCCGCGTCATTCAAAAGGCTTTGTGGGTTGTTGCTGTTGGATGCTTCGATCACACGCGGAATAAAGCGTTCACGCATCAATTGCCCTTGGCCGTAGCGGCCGTTGGAGTTGAAGCCGTAACCAATGACAGGTTTGCCATTGCGCACCACGTCCGTGACCACAGCCACAAGACTGAGCGTCATTTTGGAGAAGTCGATATAGGCGTTGCGGATGTCCGATTTGATCGGGCGAGTAGACTCTAGGATGTGGGTGATTTTCATGTTGAATGTCTATTTGTTAGAGTGACGAGCCGCCGCAAATTTGCAGGTTTTGCCCCGTGATGGCAGCAGCCTCAGGCGTGAGTAAATAACCGATGAGCGATGCTACCTCGAACGGTTCAATGTAGCGGCCAATGGGCGGCAGTTTAGGAGCGCTACTCGTGCGCGATGGATCAGCCAGCATCGCGGTTTGCGTAGCGGAAGGAGACACCACATTGACCGTGATGCCATGCGGAGCAAGCTCCGCCGCCCAACTGCGTGAGAGCGCAATTAGGGCGGACTTTGCAGCGGCATATTGAGAGCGAAGCGCCATACCGTTTGCCACGCGGCTGCCAAGTAAAACGATGCGTCCCTGTTTGGCGGCTTGCATCGCGGGAGTTAAAGCTTGTGCAATTTGAGTTGCGACTTCTACGTGCAAGCGCCACATGGCGGCGCCGTCTGCTAGTTTTAAATCGGAGAGCGAGCCAGTGTACATTTGGCCGGCAGCGTGGATAAATGCTCCGTAAGCCACGCTGGATGTGGCTTCCAACAGTACCGATAACGCAGGCGCATCCATTAAATCAATGGCGATAGCTTCAAAATTGGCATGCTCGATCTGCGCAGCGTCTCTGTCCCAGCCCGCTACGCGCCAGCCGTTTTCAAGCAAATGCTTGGCAGTTGCCAGTCCAATGCCAGAACTGCTCCCCGTAACGATGGCTGCTTTATTCAGCACGTATATTTCCTTCGGTAATAATTTTTTGTGATTGCGCCATATCGCTCTTTTGGAACTTTGCGAAGTCGTCTATCGACCCACCGCCGACCAAGAGACCGTTGCCAATCAGCTTGTCACGCATCTCGCCAGCCAGCGCTTTGTTGATTTCGCTATTGAGTTTTTGCGCAATATCTGCAGGCAGTTTGGCAGGTCCCCATACGCCATACCAGCTGTAGAACTCATAGCCAGCAAGGCTTTCCGACACGGTGGGCACTTCGGCGAGCGTGGGCACGCGCGTAGCTGACGTGACTGCCAGAACCTTCAGCATGCCTTGCTTGTAGTAATTGAATGAGCCCAAAATTGGATCAACAAAGCCGCTAATTTGCCCGCCAATCAAATCTTGAAACGCAGGCGCTGTGCCTTTGTAGGGCACGATAAGAAAATCCAATTTGGCTGAGCGGCGTAGCAGTTCGGTCGATAAATGCCCAGCCGATCCTGTTGAACCAATCGCAAACGAGAGCTTGCCAGGATTGGTTTTGGCGTAAGCGAGCATCCCTTTGATGTCGTTAAACGGCAGGTTCTTATTGACAGCGACCGACAGCGGCGCTTTGGCGACCAAGGCCACGGGTGCAAAGTCACGCACTACGTCATACGGCGGCGCTTTGACCGTCATGGGCGCTGTCGTAAAAGTCGAAGCGTTAAAGAGCAACGTGTAGCCGTCTGCGGGCGCTTTGGCAACAGCATCGCC
>CANBRV010000224.1 GCA_947372005.1 Comamonadaceae bacterium
TTTGGCAAGTTGTCAATCCACAATCCCACATGATTGAGCGGCGTGGTGTGAACGGCGGGCTTACCATTTGGATCAATCGGCTGCATCAAATCAACTTCGACCTTAAATGCGCCCGAACCCATCGCGCAGATGTCTTCGTCCACGTTTTCGCGCTCACTTCTAAAGTTGCCCGTGACTTCTAAGCCCAGCATGTCCACCCACAGTTCGCGCAGTTTGGCTTTGCTCGTACCGCCAATGGCGATTTGTTGGATGCCTAGGACCTTGAAGGGACGAAGGGCATTCACGCTCATACAAACTCCACAATTGCCTGATCAACAGATAGCGATTCGCCTTTCACTGCGAGCACTTTACCCACCACACCGTCCGCTGTAGCAAACAGCACGTTCTCCATCTTCATGGCTTCAATCACTGCCACGCGTTCACCTGCTTGGACTTTTTGCCCAACGGTCACGGCTACATCAACCAGCAAGCCGGGCATCGGGGATAGCACGTAGCGGCTCATATCTGGCGGGGCTTTGTGCGGCATGAGTTGGTGTAGCTCGGCCATGCGCGGCGACATGACCAAGCACTCGATTTGTGTGCCGTTGTGCTGCACGCGTAGGGCGAGCGGATTCTTCGCTGTGCCACGTTCTACTTGAGCTGCGAAAGTTTTTCCGTTGACCGTTCCTTCAATCACGATGTCGTTTAAGCGCGAGTGGCTGACGATGGCGAATGGCTTGCCATCCACTGTGACCGTTGCCGCCCATGTTTGACCCAGCGCATCATCTACATGGACTTGCTTGTAGGCGTGCTTGCCTTCTTTATCGAGCACAACGACAGCGTAATCTTGACCAACTGCCACGTTATATCCTGCCAATTGACCGCTAATACCCTGTGTTCTGGCTCGTGATTTTCGGCGAACGAACGCGGCAAGCGCAACGAGAAAATTCGGGTTATCGTGCGGTACGTCTTCAGCCGCAAAACCTTTGCCGTAGTGCTCTGCGATAAATCCCGTATTGAAATCACCTGTCGCAAATTTAGGATGTGCCAATAGCGCCGCTTGGAAGGGAATGTTCGAGCTCACACCGCGAATCACAAAGCTATTCAAAGCCTCACGCATCTTGACAATCGCCTCAGCACGGTCTTTGCCGTGCACGATCAGTTTGGCAATCATCGAATCGTAAAACATCGGAATCTCGCCGCCATCCATCACGCCCGTATCCACACGTACCCCTTGCAAATGCTCGGTATCGGATGCCGTCATTGTGGTTACTGGCGGCACAAAACGCACCAAACGCCCTGTCGATGGCAAGAAGTTACGAAAAGGATCTTCAGCATTGATACGGCACTCAATCGCCCAGCCATCACGCTTGACCTCATCTTGAGTCAAGGGCAATTTTTCACCAGCTGCCACGCGAATCATCAGTTCAACCAAATCGAGTCCGGTGATGCATTCGGTCACAGGATGCTCGACTTGCAAGCGCGTATTCATCTCTAAAAAGTAAAACGATTGATCCTTGCCAACCACAAACTCAACCGTGCCCGCGCTTTGGTACTTCACCGCTTTAGCAAGCAGCACCGCTTGTTCGCCCATCGCTTTGCGCGTCGCGTCGCTGATAAATGGCGACGGCGCTTCTTCAATCACTTTTTGATGGCGGCGCTGAATCGAGCATTCGCGCTCGTTCAAATAAATCACGTTGCCAAAACTATCGCCCACCAATTGAATTTCGATGTGACGCGGCTCTTCGACAAACTTTTCAATAAACACACGATCGTCGCCAAAGCTATTGCGTGCTTCGTTGCGGCAAGAGGTGAAGCCCTCAAACGCCTCTTTGCCATTAAAGGCCACGCGCAGCCCTTTACCGCCGCCGCCTGCGGAGGCTTTAATCATGACGGGGTAGCCAATGCCTTTGGCAATTTCCACCGCGCGCTCGGGTGTTTCTATCGCATCGTTCACGCCGGGAATACAGTTCACGCCAGCCTTGCCAGCCAGTTTTTTAGATTCAATCTTGTCGCCCATCGCAGCAATCGAGTGGTGCTTGGGGCCAATAAACACAATGCCCTCTTCTTCCACGCGCTTGGCAAAACCTGAGTTCTCGCTCAAGAATCCATAGCCAGGATGCACCGCTTCAGCACCCGTGGATTTGCAAGCAGCGATGATTTTGTCGGCAACTAAATACGACTCACGCGAAGGCGCAGCGCCAATGCACACGGCCTCGTCAGCCAAGGACACATGCCGCGCATTAGCATCGGCTTCAGAGTACACCGCAACGGTTTTGATACCCATCTTGCGAGCAGTGGTAATGACACGACAAGCGATTTCGCCGCGATTAGCTATGAGGATTTTTTTAAACATGAGGGTTTTCTCGTTCTTGTTGTCTTTAGATATAGCTTCGTATTTAGAGCGGAATATTCCCGTGCTTTCGCCAAGGGTTTTCTAGCTTTTTGTCTTTCAGCATGACCAAGCTTCGGCAAATACGTTTGCGCGTTTCATGCGGCAAGATCACATCGTCAATAAAGCCGCGAGCCCCAGCCACAAAGGGGTTGGCGAATCTGGCTTTGTATTCTGCTTCTTTAGCGGCCAGCTTTTCTGGGTCGCCTTTGTCTTCGCGGAAAATGATCTCTACCGCACCCTTCGCACCCATCACAGCAATTTCGGCATGAGGCCATGCAAAGTTGACGTCGCCGCGCAAATGCTTGGACGCCATCACGTCGTAAGCACCACCGTATGCTTTGCGCGTGATGACGGTAATTTTTGGCACGGTGCACTCAGCATAGGCGTACAGCAATTTCGCGCCGTGTTTGATAATGCCGCCCAGCTCTTGACTCGTCCCTGGCATAAAGCCGGGTACATCCACAAAAGTGATTACGGGGATATTGAAGGCATCGCAAAAACGGATAAAACGTGCTGCTTTAATGCTGGATTTGATATCCAAACAACCTGCAAGCACCAGCGGCTGATTCGCCACGATGCCCACGGTTTGGCCTTCCATACGCGCAAAGCCAATGACGATGTTTTTGGCGTACTCGGGCTGAATTTCAAAAAAGTCGCCATCGTCCACGGTCTTGGTAATCAGCTCCTTCATGTCGTAAGGCTTGTTTGGATTGTCTGGGACTAAAGTATCCAAGCTCATATCTTTGCGGTTGGCAGGGTCGCCGCTTGGGCGCACGGGCGCTTTTTCGCGGTTCGACAGCGGCAGATAGTTATAGAGGCGACGCAGCATCAGTAGCGCTTCCACATCGTTTTCAAATGCCAAATCTGCCACACCCGATTTGGTGGTGTGCGTGATGGCGCCGCCTAGTTCTTCTGCCGTCACCTCTTCGTGCGTCACGGTCTTTACCACCTCGGGACCCGTCACGAACATGTAGCTTGAATCCTTCACCATAAAAATGAAGTCGGTAATCGCGGGGCTATACACCGCGCCGCCTGCCGAGGGTCCCATGATGAGACTAATCTGCGGAATCACGCCGCTAGCCAGCATGTTTTTTTGGAAAATATCCGCGTAACCACCAAGACTAGCCACGCCTTCTTGAATGCGTGCGCCGCCTGAGTCGTTCAGGCCAATGACAGGCGCGCCAACCTTCATGGCTTGATCCATTATTTTGCAAATCTTCTCGGCGTGCGTCTCAGAAAGCGCGCCACCAAACACCGTGAAATCTTGGCTATAGACAAACACCAAGCGCCCGTTAATCATGCCGTAGCCTGTGACGACGCCGTCGCCTGGAATCTTGTTACCTTGCATGTCAAAGTCTACGCAGCGATGCTCGACAAACATGTCCCATTCTTCAAACGTGCCTTCGTCCAGCAGCACTTCCAAGCGCTCACGCGCCGTCAGTTTGCCTTTGCTGTGTTGCGAAGCGATACGCTTCGCGCCTCCACCCATGCGAGCTGCAGCGCGTTTTGCTTCTAATTGATCTAATATGTTTTGCATTCATTCACCTTGATATTTAACTAACTAA
>CANBRV010000225.1 GCA_947372005.1 Comamonadaceae bacterium
AAAGCATAAAACGTCGTCTCATCCATCACACGGATGTGGCACGAAGTTGCGAGCTCCAAGCCGCCGCCCACCACCGCACCATGCAGCGCTGCAATGACGGGGATGCGACCAAATTCGATACCCGTCAAGATGCGATGCCACGAGCGCGAGTGATGTACACCCTGCACCGCGTCGCGCTCTTTGATTTCAGACAAATCCAGTCCTGCGCAAAAGTGATCGCCCTCACCATCAATGACTGCCGCCTTGACCGTCGAGGGTAAATTTTCAAATGCATGTTCAAGCGCAGCCATCAAACCATCGGACAGCGCATTGCGTTTTTTGCCACGCATTAAACGAACGATGGCAATGTCGTCCTGGATGTCAACTGAAATTTCGGAAAGCGATGGCGTGATGGAACTCATAGATTGCAGATAGGTTGAAACGTGAAAAACATTTGATTAGCTAATTTAATCAAATATCACATTCTTTAAATTAGTATTTACCCCTATTAACATGCACAACATTGCATCCACATAATTAGTAAAACTAATTAAAAGGGCAAGGCATGAGTCTCGATCGAATTTTTGGCTACCAGCTGGTTCAAGCAGGCATCGTCACAGGCGGCAACTTCATGCGCGAGGTAGGCAAGCCGCATAAACTGCGCCCCGTCGAGTTCACCATTCTGCAACTCATCCGCGAAACCCCGCACATCAGCCCCACAACTTTGGCTAAAACGCTGGCGATAACAACGCCCAGCATGACAGCGTGGCTAGACAAACTCTCCAAACGCAAGCTATTAATTCGCGAAAAAAGTGTGAGCGATGGGCGTGGTCAAAAGCTAGTGCTCACCCCACTAGGATCGGCTCTGGTGGAAAAAGCGTTGACCACTTTGCTTGAGTCAGAAGCTGCACTACTAGCTCATTTAAGCCTAGGTGAGCGGGAAATGTTGTTGGAGATTTTGCAAAAGATAACTAAACCGCCAGCACCTTATTCGGATTCATGATGCCATGCGGATCGAGCGCTTGCTTCACTGCCCGCATCATGTTCATCTCTACGCTCGATTTATAACGCGCAGCTTCGTCGCGGCGCAGTGTGCCAAGACCGTGTTCGGCAGACACTGAGCCGTTAAAACGCGCCACACTGTCATGCACGATCAAGTTGATGGCGTCTTGATTCTTCAAAAATTCTTCGTGCAGTTGATCTAGGGGTGGCGACACGTTGTAGTGCAAATTGCCATCGCCTAAATGCCCAAACGTGACCATGCGCACAGCAGGGAAAGCGGCGGCTACCAGCTCATGTGTCTCGCGCACAAAGTTTGCCACTTGTGAGACGGGCACGGCGATATCGTGCTTAATGTTTTTGCCCTCAGCCGCCTGAGCTTCGGAGACATCTTCGCGCAGCGCCCAAATGGCTTTGTATTGCGCCTCGGAGCTAGAGACCGCTGCATCAGAAATGAGCGATGCCTGGAGCGCCGCTTCCAGTATGGCTTGCAAGGCCACCGTACAAGCCTCGTCGTTATTAAAGTCCACCACTTCCATCAGCACGTACCAAGGCGATACATCTGCGAGTGGTCTGCGGGAATTGGGAACATGTTTTAAAACGATGCCATGCGCTACTTCAGAAATGAGTTCAAATGCCGTCAAAGCCGCACCCAGCTTGGCCTGCGCGAGACCCAATAATTGCAAAGCCACGTCGGGCGATTCGACACTCACCCATGCCACTTGCCTGCTAGCTGGCAACGGATAGAGCTTGAGCACTGCCGCCGTGATGATGCCCAGCGTGCCCTCCGCGCCAATAAACAAATCGCGCAGGTCGTAACCCGTGTTGTCTTTGCGCAAACCTCGAAGGCCATTCCACACTTCACCTTGCGCCGTGACCACTTCCAGCCCAAGGCAAAGCTCGCGTGCGTTGCCGTAGCGCAGCACATTCACGCCGCCCGCGTTGGTCGATAAGTTGCCGCCCACAGTACATGAGCCTTCCGAGGCCAAAGACAGCGGGAAGAGTCGCCCCGCTTGGGCCGCAGCCTCTTGGATCGTTTCCAAAATGCAACCTGCTTCGACGGTGAGCGTGTTGTTGACCACATCAATGCTACGCACGCGATTCATTTTTTTTAGCGAAATCACAACGGCAGGAAGCGCTGCTGTCTCGGCTGGCTCAGGCGTCCCGCCACCCGACAGCCCCGTGTTCCCACCTTGAGGCACAACCACGACGTTGTTAGCCGCGCACCAGCGCACCACGCAGGCTACGCCTTCAGCAGAGTCGGGCTCGGCAACCGCCAAAGCCACGCCCTGCTTGCGTTTGCGCCAATCCAGCAAATACGGTTGCTTATCGATAGCATCGGTAAACAAGCGCCCTGTGTAAACGGATTTCAGTGATTGCAAAAGTGATTCAGACATCAGCAGACTCAATTCTTATTTTTTAAATCTTGTAAAGGTTTTTTGATTGTCCAAGCAGGCGCGTCAATCCAAGCAGCGCATCGATATTTGGTGTGTGCATCTCTAAGCGTTCGCCAATTTCACGCACCGCACCCACAATGGCATCGAGTTCAATCGCTCGCCCTGCTTCCACATCTTGCAACATCGAGGTTTTGAATGCGCCCAGTTTGGCCGTCACCGCGTGGCGATCTTCTGGGGACTCGTCAATCTTGCAACCAATGCGAGCGCCAATCGCTTGCGCTTCTAGCATTACGTTAGAGCAAAAGTTGCGCACCAGTTTGTCGCCCAGCACGCGGTCAATCGTCGCGCCTGTAATGGCCGACACAGGGTTCATGGTCATGTTTCCCCACAGTTTGTACCAAATGTCGTAGCGAATGTTTTTGCTATGAACGGCCTCGAAACCCGCACCAAATAAAGCTTGCACGAGACCCGATACCCGCGCCGAGCTGACTCCATCAGCTTCACCAGCAGGCTCACCCACGATCAATTTTTGACCGCCGTGGTGCACAGCCAAACCTGGCGACTCCACTGACGTGCTGGCATGCACCACACAGCCAATCACCTGCCCCTCTGGCAAGGCACGCTGGATATGACCCGCAGGGTCAATGCTCTGCAGAGGTCTATTCCATGCGGTCTGCAGACCATCTGCCTGTACGTTTTTCATAAACCACCACGGCACGCCATTCATGGCGGGCAAGATGAGCGTGTGCTTACCAATCAGCGGCGCAAGCGCTGGCGCAACTTGCCCGAGTGACTGCGACTTCACGGCGATGATGATTAAATCTTGCTCTCCAAGCTCAGTAGCATTGCTAGAAGCCATATGGAGCGGGGCTTGCACTAGGGCCTCTTTCGTGTTTAGGCGCCAGCCATACTGCCGCAAAGCAGCCAGCGTATCGCCGCGTGCGAGTGCGGAAACTTCGTGCGAGCCCGTTGCTGCGAGCTTCGTGCCAATAAAACCGCCAATGGCGCCTGCGCCAACAATACAAATTTTCATGGGTCGTCCTTGGTTGCGCTCGGCGCTTATTTAATCGGCGGCTTAGGCAATATCGCTTCGCCTGCCTGCATCACGTAGGTGTAGCGCAGCACATACGAACCATCCGCTTGTTTAGAGAAATGCCCCGTTGTAGCACGTGTCACGCCAAACTGCACATCGGTCTCTAGGTGCTCGTCGTCGTCCGCATAGACCTGCGAAATCAATGTCTTAAAACCTTCTTTGAAGATCAGCGCATGCAAGTGCGCAGGACGATACGGGTGGCGATTTTGTGCGGCTAGCAATCGCCCAACGACACCATCTGTGGGGATTGGGTAACCCAAAGGCTTGACGGTGGTAAACCAGAATTTCCCTTTAGCGTCGGTTGTAAATTTCCCGCGCAAATTCATGTCGGCTTGAGCCTCGTCTTGCTGCTCATAAAGTCCCACTGGCGAGGCGTGCCAGATATCGACTTCGGCGTTTTCGATAGGCAAGCCAGCGCTATCCACCACAAAGCCCTCGACCCGCAAAGCCTTACCAGCTGTG
>CANBRV010000226.1 GCA_947372005.1 Comamonadaceae bacterium
AATCATTATTTAATATGAAATATAAAGGTGGAATTAAATATAAAAAATTTAAAATTAACAACCAAACCAACGGTTTTTTTACCTTAACTAAATATTTTCCAATTAACGAAAAGATTAAATAGAAGAAAATTAAAGCTGAAATCGACCAGGATGGGATATTAAATGTTGAGTAAAGTGGGTTCCAAGCATGCAGAATTAGTAAATGCATTAGCGCATTAATAAGAACTTCAGGGGTATGGATTGCTATTGTTGTAAATTCCTCATGCGCGGAGGATGATTGGTACAAAGGAAGATCTGCCGCAACAAGAACTTGCCCTGCCGTGGCATATTGAATAACCATGATAACTGCAGCAAGAAGGAACCCTAAAATATGAAGCGGATATAGAGTAAAAAATCGACTAACTAAAAAATTGGTTTTTGTCGTTTTTAAATTTCCTTGAGTATCAAAATAAACGTGAGTTAAAATGAATCCGGAAAGTATAAAAAACAAGCTGGTTGATACATAGCCTGCAGATGTTGCTGTAATAATCCAATCTGGCACGCCATTATAGTTTTTGATGGTATGAAAGACAACTAAATATAACGCTAATAAAAAGCGCAGCCATGATAGTCCGTCTAGATAATTGCTTTTATTACTCTTCATGCGCACTTGTTATTTATTGTAATAAAGTTTCTTACTAATCGGAAAAGTGCTGCGTGTCCACTATTGTTAAAGTGAATACCATCGCCCGCAGAAAAACTAAGGCGAGGATTGAGGCCACTTACATCGGCAAGATGCTCTTTTACATCGATAAAACAGCCTCCAACTTCTGTTTTCAACGTCTGATCAAATTGTTCTATCGATTTTCTTTGTTGTGGCGTCAGTCCGGAGCGAGGGAGTGTTGATAACAGAATAATTTTGACTCCTTTGGCTGAAGCGCATTGAATAACTCCTCGAATATTTGCAATACTCTGATCTGATGTAACCCCTGCAACGGCATCATTAGACGGATAGCTCACAATAATATAGTTGGCACCCAAGTCAAATGCTTTTTGAGTCATTGAGCGAGGGGTTGTACAAACTGCATCTTGTGTGAGAGCACCAGGAACGGCTAAGTTTGTAACATCCCAATCACGATTCTCTTTAGCCCATTTTTTAAATAAACCGACCCAACTAGTTTCGGGGCTAGATGCGCCAATCCCAGCGGCAGTGGAGGATCCAATAACAACGAGCCTTTCGGAAGCAGATGCAATATTGTGAGTCGAATACGAAAAGAATAAGACTGCGACAGCTGCAAGGGTGTAGCTATGCCGATTGATTGACTTCGCAAGCCATGATGCACCATGTAAAAAATAAATTAAAAATTTCACAATTGCCTCCAATGTGGCGGAATCTTACATGAAAAATATTATTGCTCTAAGAAGCGCTGCGCATCCAAAGCCGCCATACAGCCTGTGCCGGCGCTGGTAATGGCCTGGCGGTAAATGTGGTCTTGCACATCGCCAGCCGCAAAAATGCCAGGTACGCTGGTTTGCGTGGCAAAGCCTTTGAGTCCGGTTTGGGTGACGATGTAACCGCCAGCCATTTCTAACTGACCGTTGAAGATCTCAGTGTTGGGAGCATGGCCAATCGCAATAAAGCAACCCTTGAGAGTCACATCTTCAGTCGATCCATCCCTGGTTGATTTAAGCCGAATGCCGGTCACGCCTGTCTGGTCGCCCAGCACTTCCTCCAAAGTTTGGAATGTTTTGAGTTCGATCTTGCCACTAGCAACTTTGTCCATCAGCTTGTCGATGAGAATCGCCTCGGCTTTGAACTTATCGCGGCGGTGCACGAGATACACCTTTTTAGCAATGTTGGATAGGTACAGCGCCTCTTCAACCGCTGTATTGCCGCCGCCTACCACGCAGCACAGCTCATTTTTATAGAAAAAACCATCACAAGTCGCGCAGCCACTTACGCCGCGACCCATAAAGTCTTGTTCGGATGGCAGCCCCAAATATTTTGCCGATGCGCCCGTGGCGATGATGAGCGAGTCGCAGGTGTACTGCTCGGTATCGCCAAACAGCGTAAATGGACGCTTTGAGAAATCGACTTTATTGATGTGATCAAAAATGATTTCGGTCTTAAAGCGCTCAGCATGCTCTTGAAAACGTTGCATGAGCTCCGGGCCTTGCACACCCATGACATCGGCGGGCCAGTTGTCCACCTCGGTCGTGGTCATCAACTGCCCACCTTGGGCGATGCCTGTAATTAAAACGGGATTCAAATTGGCACGGGCGGCGTAAACAGCTGCCGTGTAGCCAGCAGGACCCGATCCGAGAATAAGAACTTTGGCGTGTTTGGTTGCAGTGGGGGCAGTAGTAGCGGTCATGATGTTCTGGGCTTGAGTAAACTAGGGGAAGATGATTGATTTACCCATTCTACGCAGCTATGAAATTTCCGCTTAGGTTACAACGTGCGCTCGGGCTTTTGCTCTTGCTAGGCTGGCTGCTTGCTATGCTGAGTCATTCGATGAATGATGTCGCTTGGTCGACCAGTGGTCGGCATCTAAGCAGCGCTGCACCAATGCATACTTATAACTGGCTGGGTAGTCTTGGCGCCTATGTTTCCGACATCAGCCTCTACATAGCGGGCTGGTCCATGCTGGCTCTTCCTATCTTTTTGCTCGTCTATCGCTTTTGGCCAATTCGAAAGCCTCTGCGCCTAGCACTGACGTCGATATTCATTCTTATTTTGATTGGCAGCATGGTGGAGTGGCTAGTGGGGCAAACTCTAGACGCAGGGCTTCCTAGCCTCGCAGGCGGGGTTCTAGGGAGCCTGCTCGGTAGTTTTTTGCTGAAAGGTGTGCCATGGCTTGCACATCATCAAGCCACATTGGTTTTGGTTTTACTGTGCGGTTGGCTAGCAGCTTTGCAGTGGTCGTTGTCGTTTCGCTGGTTGCCGCTTACGGAGCAATTGGGCGCAAAGTTAGAAGATTTACGTAATGCCAAGCGCAGACGCGAAGAGGCGCTACGTGATGTAGAGCTGGGTCTTGAGGCAGCTCGCGAACGCGAAGTACAAGTGCTGCATGACCGTGTTGCCGTGAGCCAGTTGCATGAGACGTCGATTGCATCTGCATCAGCTTTAGCGGGCGAGCTTGACGCCCAAGAGTTATCGGCAGGATTTGTGAATTTGGCGCCTGCACCGCTCATTAAGGTTGCGCAGCCCAAAGCAACGCCTATTAGCAAGCGTGTGGTACGCGAGAGCCAACATGCGCTCTTTATGGATGAGACCAGCAAGCAACTACCGCGTGTTGATTTACTGGATGCCCCACTAGCCAAGCAAGAATCTGTCTCTACGCAAACACTAGAGATGACCAGCCGCCTTATTGAGAAAAAACTCAAAGATTTTGGTGTCGAAGTCCGCGTGATTGCCGCCATGCCAGGCCCCGTGGTGACGCGCTACGAAATCGAACCCGCCACAGGCGTAAAAGGCTCGCAAATTGTCGGCTTGGCAAAAGATTTGGCACGCAGCTTGAGCTTAGTTTCCATTCGTGTGATTGAGACGATTCCTGGCAAAAACTGCATGGCGCTGGAGCTACCGAACGCCAAGCGGCAAATGATTCGGCTCTCTGAAATTTTGGGCGCCAACGAATACAACGATGCCAAATCCTTGCTCACTATGGGTCTTGGCAAAGATATCGCAGGCTTGCCGGTAGTGGCCGATCTTGCCAAGATGCCGCATTGCTTAGTGGCAGGTACCACGGGCTCAGGCAAATCGGTGGGCATTAATGCCATGATCTTGTCCTTGCTATACAAGGCCGAAGCGCACGAAGTTCGTTTGCTGCTTATCGACCCCAAGATGCTCGAGATGAGCATTTACGAGGGCATTCCACACCTGATTGCACCTGTGGTGACCGATATGCGCCAAGCCGCGCA
>CANBRV010000227.1 GCA_947372005.1 Comamonadaceae bacterium
GATAAAGCTAAAGCCAGCTTAGACGCTGTCGGTTTTGACACGATGGTGGTACGCGCACAGCGTTAACATTTTTATCAGGAGTTTTGCATGAATCAACCCATCAACAACACATTCACACGCCGCGAACTAGGCGGTTTATCAGCAGGTGCTTTAGCACTTTTAACGGGGCTAGAGGCTGCACCAGTCATGGCACAAGGGAAGCCGCCAGAAGAAGGGCTCGACTACGCAAAACTAGAAAAGCCAGTTGCAACTGATGCGCCAAAAGGCAAGATTGAAGTTGTTGAGTTTTTTTGGTACCACTGCCCGCACTGCAACCGCTTTGAGCCAACCTTGCAAGCTTGGCTTAAAAAGTTACCCAAAGATGTCCATTTCCG
The DNA here is from genome assembly GCA_947372005.1 of Comamonadaceae bacterium. Lineage (GTDB taxonomy): Bacteria > Pseudomonadota > Gammaproteobacteria > Burkholderiales > Burkholderiaceae_C > JASGCK01. The sequence continues at coordinate 375 of CANBRV010000227.1, forward strand.
CCGCGTCCATGTGGCGTTTAGGCCTGATTTTGTTCTCGATCAAAAGCTCTTCTATACGCTAGAGGCCATGGGCAAAGTCGAACAAATGCACTCCCGCGTTTTTGCTGCTATTCATGCAGAAAAATTAGATTTGGGTAGTCGCGAAAAAATTATCGACTGGGTTGTGAGGCAAGGCATCGATAAAACCAAATTCAGCGACATTTATGACAGCTTCGCCATCGGCTCTAAAGCCACCCGAGCAACGCAACTTCAAACTGCGTACAACGTCTCTGGCGTACCCGCTCTAGGTATTGCTGGCCAGTTTTATACCGATGGCGCTATGGCGCAAAGCATGGAGCGTGCACTGCAAATTACCGATTACCTCATCGCGACGCAGCGCAAAAAATAAAGCAGCTCTGATGAAAATCATTTTTGCAGGCACGCCTGAGTTCGCGGCCGTCGCCCTGCAAGCCATACTGGATAAGGGCTACAGCGTACCTTTGGTGCTCACCCAGCCCGACAGGCCTGCGGGGCGCGGTCTCAAACTGCAACCCTCTGCCGTCAAACAGTTAGCGCTCAAGCACGGCATTCCAATTGCTCAGCCGCTGAGTTTGCGGCTGGACGGCAAGTACCCCGAAGAAGCCGCAGCCGCCAAGAAACTCATCGAAGATGCGCAAGCGGATTTCATGGTCGTCGCGGCATATGGCCTCATCTTGCCACAGTGGACGTTAGATGCGCCCAAGCACGGCTGCTTGAATATCCACGCCTCACTGCTGCCCCGTTGGCGCGGTGCAGCGCCCATTCACCGTGCCATCGAAGCGGGCGATCATGAGACGGGTATTACCATCATGCAAATGGATGCGGGACTCGACACGGGCGCAATGCTATTTAAACGTGCCATCGGTATAGCGGACGGCGACACCACGCAAACACTGCACGACAAGCTAGCGCCGCTCGGTGGCCAAATGATTGAGTTTGCATTGCGAAGCTATCACTCGCTAACTCCCACGCCGCAGCCGTTAGTGGGCGTCACTTATGCAGCCAAAATTTCAAAGCTAGAGTCAGCCATTGATTGGTCACAAGACGCTGCCGTGATTGAGCGAAAAATTCGCGCTTTAAACCCTGCGCCAGGCTGCACAACAGAGTTGAATAGTGAAACGATCAAAGTGTGGCGAGCCGTTGTGGGACATGGCCCCGCAGGCATTCCCATGGAAACAGGCGGTGGGCATGGGCTGACGCTGACAGAGATACAACGTGCGGGCGGCAAGCGCATGAGCGCTGTCGATTATTTGCTCGGCCTCAAAAAAATCACTTAAAAATTCTTGCGTAAATCCAATCCTGCATAGAGCTGTCCGACCTGCGCTTCGTAGCCATTAAACATTTCAGTTTTTAGACGCTTCGCAAATAAACCACCACCGTCGCCAATACGGCGCTCTGTCGCCTGACTCCAGCGTGGGTGATCCACCAGTGGGTTAACGTTGGAATAAAAACCGTACTCCTGCTTGGCCGCTTTGTTCCAAGCAGTGCCTGGCATTTTGTCGGTAAAGCGGATTTTGACAATGCTCTTGGCGCTCTTGAAGCCGTACTTCCAAGGCACCACAATCCGCACGGGCGCACCGCTTTGATTAGGCAACACCTCCCCGTACATGCCAAACGCAAGCAGAGTCAGCGGATGCATGGCTTCGTCTAAGCGCAGCCCTTCCACGTAGGGCCAATCGAGCACCGATGAGCTAATGCCGGGCATCTGCGTTTTATCGGCCAGCGTGACGAACTCGACAAACTTGGCGCTAGGCAACGGTTCTACTTTTTTAATCAGCTCAGATAGCGAGTAGCCGACCCACGGGATGACCATCGACCAGCCCTCGACGCAGCGCAGGCGGTAGATGCGCTCTTCCATCGCTGACATCTTCATGATGTCTTCCAAGCCATATTTAGCGGGCTTTTTGACCATGCCCTCCACCTCGATCGTCCAAGGTGTGGTTTTTAGCGTGTGCGCAGTTTTGGCGGGATCGGATTTATCGGTGCCAAACTCATAGTAATTGTTGTAGGTGCTTGCGTCTTTGTAATCGGTGACTTTTTCCATCGTCATCGCACCCGCAAGCTTAGAGGGCGTACTCGCTAAGGCTTTTAGCTTGCCGGGCGCCGTAGTAGCCGCCAACGCTTCACGGCTAGCGAAGCTGGCAAGCGCTGAGCCTGCTGCACCGCTAGCAAAAAGTTTGAGCAATTGGCGCCGGCCCCTGTAGTCGGACTCAGAGGTGATCTCGGACGAGAACGGATGAATGAATCCTGATGAGCGCGTACTGTGGGTTTGAATCAACATGGCAAGTTCCTTAAAAAGTTAAAGATCAGTCGCGCTAGCGATCAATTTCTTACACTGCCAGTATGCCTTCTATAAAACCGCTAATGCATCCAAAATGATAGTTTTGGTCAGCACTTCGGGCAATAGCTGAGGGGTCGCGCTTCCCGGCAAATAAAACGCATAGACGGGCAAGCCAGAACGTCCCAAACGCGCCAGCTCGGCGGCAATCGCAGGGTTAGGCTTGGTCCAATCAGCACGCAACAACAATACGTTTTTAGCTTTTAAAACAGCTTCAATGTCCGCATGCTTAAGCGTTGACGACTTATTGACTTGACACGTTAAGCACCAAGCCGCCGTAAAGTCCACAAACACAGGTCGACCCGCCGTGCGAGCTGCTTGCTGCGCTTCAAACGTCCAATCCGACCACGCCCCAGTCGCGGCGGAGGGTGCAGGTGCGGCAGCGCTTGCGTGCGAAGCGATCGCATCATCACTGCTTTGCCACAAAGCGTACGAAGCACCCAAGCAAAGCACAAAAATGATCACAACAATGGTCCGCAGCAGCCCTTTAGAGAGTCCAATAGCCCAAATCAAAGCGGTCAACATCAAAAATGCAAACACCAAAGCAAATGCGCTATTCATGCTGGTTTGCTGTGCATAGATCCAAAGCAGCCACACCACGGTTGCAAAGACAGGCCAAGCTAAAAAGTGACGCATGACCAGCATCCAGTTGCCGGGTTGAGGTAATATTTTGAGCAACCAACTGCCCACACGTGGATACGCAGCAATCAATAAAAATGGCAACGCCATGCCAACGCCCAATGCCACAAAGATCAAAATCGCTTGGCCTGAAGGCAAGGCAATCGCAAGCCCTAACGATGCCCCCATAAACGGCGCGGTGCAAGGCGTCGCAATCAAAACCGCCAAGGCACCGCTAGCCAGCGCTTCGACACCGGGGTGCTTCGACTGAAAACTTACCAAACTTTGCGGCAATACAAATCGCAGCTCAAACGCCTCAAACAAATTGAGGCCAATCAGCAAAAATAACAGTGCCAATGCGATCACCATGCTAGGAGATTGCAATTGAAAGCCCCAGCCAAGGCTTTGACCTGCACCACGCAGCGCCAACAGCAATGCGCCCAACAGCACAAAACTACCAATCACCCCAACCGCAAATAAGCCGCTGGACGAGCGAAACGTCAAGGTGTCATCGGAATG